>JAFDKD010000941.1 GCA_019307165.1 Deltaproteobacteria bacterium
AATCGGCGACAGGACCCGCGCAGTAGGCTCCAAAGTCTCCATGCCGGTGAAAAGCCCTGCGACCGGCCACCCAGAATGCCCCTTTTCCGCAAAATATCCGTCGTGGTTCACAAAATCCATTTGACGAGACGGGTTTCCTGCTATATTTTGTCCTCAACGGGAAACCGTCAGGTCGGATCCAGCCTGCCGATAGCAGAGGGTTTCCCCCGTGTTATTACACCGGGAACCGGCCGGAATCTACCGGCTCTTCGATACAAGGAGGATTTATAATGAGTCTGTTCTTTATGAAAACATTGCTTGCCTGCACGATGCTGGTATTCGCCGTGTCCATGGTCTCGTCCGATGCGATCGCGAAGGATGATAAAGAGGGCAAGAATCCGGTTGTCGTTCTCAAGACAAACATGGGCGACGTCGAGATCGAGCTCTTCCAAAAAGAGGCTCCGATTTCAGTCAAGAATTTTCTCTGGTATGTGGAAAACGAATTTTACGAAGGCTTGATTTTTCATCGTATTATTCCCAATTTTATGGTTCAGGGCGGCGGATTCAACATCAAGATGAAGCAAAAAGAGGGTAATGCTCCCATCGTAAACGAAGCGACCAACGGCCTTTTGAACGACCGAGGCACCCTGGCCATGGCCAGAACCAACGTGATCAACAGCGCCTCCTCGCAGTTCTTCATCAACCTGGTGGACAACTCGAGCTTGAACCACCGGGCCAAGACCCAGCAGGGCTTCGGCTATGCTGTGTTTGCCAAGGTTATAGGCGGCATGGATGTCGTCGACAAAATGGCCAAGGCCAAAACACAGTCCCACATGGGTTACAATGACGTACCGACGGATCCCATCGTGATCGAAAAAGCATATGTCGTCGGCAAGTCGAAGAAAAAGAAATAACCGCCGATCCGGCGCGGATTGATTCATGGAATAACCTGTCATAACCCCCGCCGTCGACACGGCGGGGGTTTGCACTGAATAATATGGCCACTTCATCCTCTAAAAAATCCCTGCGGAAACGAAGCTCGGGCAAGCAGCACCGGCTTGACATCAAGTTGAGCGACACCCTGGCCGACGGGGCGCTCGACTTCTACAGCAACCAGTTCACCCTTCATCTGGATCTCAAAAAGAGCAAGCTGACCGGAACGGCCATTGTTTCGGGGGACAACCATTCCCTGAAAATCGGCCTCAAGAAAAACAACTGCTGGGACCTGGCCTACAATCACAAATACCGGGGCCGGGAAATGAGCCTGCTGGCCGAATACGGCACCGTCAATAAATCGGAAAACCTGTTCGGCGTAATCCAGAAAAGCAAACACCACGATATCAAGCTGGCCTATCAGGAAAAACTCGGCCTGTTCGGTTACGTAAAAGGCCGGACCCGTTATCTCGACTACGGGCTGCATTTCACTCGGGGAAAAACCTCCTCGTTCGAAGTCAAGCACTCGGGCAGCCATCACGATCTCAAGCTCAAGTTCTTCCCGGACGGCAGCTATGAGTTGAACGCAAAAATCAAGGTGTCCGACGGCGAGTTGATCGTCTCAAAACGAAAAAACCGTCTTGAAGCGGAAATCCGGGTGCCTTTCTAATCTCTGATTCAGCCCCCCACGTTCCATCCCGGCCCATCTACCGAGCCACCCGAGTCTGTTAATTCTCCGGCATAAATAATCAAGTCAACTTATCCTAAAGATTCAAGCCTCAGCAGCCGATTAAGCTGAATAATAAGGACTGTCTGTCCGGTCTTCTTCTGGTTCGGCTTGAACTATCACACCGGACCCGCCAGGCGGGCAGGATTCCTGTATCTTATTAACTATCAATGGATTTCATCTGTTTTGTGTTAATTATAATGAATACTAGACATCCATCATTTCTTCTCACCTGGCTGCTGATCGGGTTCGCCGCGGGAGATGTCGGGGCCGTACCCAACCGGAAAATCCCCCTGGAATACAAGGTTAAAGCCGCCTTTTTGTACCGGACCTTGAAGTTCATCGATTGGACCATGCCTGCAGAGCTGCCTTCTGACAATACGATGACCCTC
>JAFDKD010000209.1 GCA_019307165.1 Deltaproteobacteria bacterium
CGCTGTGTGTTGCTGAAATTGCCCCCACTTGATTTTCCAGCGTTTGGTTAAAACAAATCCTTTCCTGACACCTGACACCCGACACCTAATGGGTGCATCACTTACAGGACTTGGACATTGCACGGCCCCCTATGGGGGCGGCCTCAAAGCCGGGCGTGCCGCGGCGAAGCTGGTCCTTAGCGAAGCCGGGTCCTATGGGCCCGGATCTTTACCGCGCTTTCCAGGCAGATTTATTCCATCTGCAAAACCCCCGTGCAGCGGGGGGCACAGTTTTCCGGCCATGCCGTCCCTGAGGTGCGGACCATGATCAGAACTCCGAAATTTGCCTTGCTTTTTTATACCCTACTGCTATCCTAGAATATTCAAGGGTTTCTTATGAAATTTGCCGGAAACGCCCCTGCCGGGAGGGTTCAAAGGCGCCGCGGGCGTTCGGGCCCGGGCGACAGGTTACTGCGCGGGGTCCCGTCGATGTCAAAAATGGCCCCTCAACAACTCAGAGTCGCGAAGATCATCAGGCGTCTGTTCAGATTCCTGGTCCTGATTCCCGTGCTGGTATCGCTCGGATGCCCCATGATGGATGACCCGGGGGGTGAAGGGGTTGTGGTGGTCGGCTCCCGGAATGTCGGCATGGATGAACTCAAACGGGACATGGCCTATGTCAGCCCCGGTCTGGAACCATCCATGCTGCGAACGGCGGATGCGTTGGACCCTCTTCTGGATCGGGTGATAGAACGCTATTTGATCATGGAATATGCGGCCGAAACCGGCATCTCGGTTTCGGACGAGGAAGTGGCGGAGGCCCTGGTGCTGTTTGAAGGAAAAGATGCGGGGGGTGCATTTCAGGAAACCCTGCTCAAGGAGTATGTGGCCGTCGGGGAATGGAAAAGACGATTGAGGGAACACCTTGTGGCGGAGAAGGTCCTGAAGCGGGTTATGGCTGAAGTCCCACCACCCAGCTATGAAGACATCAAGGCCTATTTCGAAGCCAACCGCCAGACGTTTTACCAGCCCGAAATGTTGCGGTTTCGTCAGATCGTTACCCAAACCCGGGAAGAGGCCGAAACGCTCCACGACAGGCTGCTGCGGGGCGAAGACATGGGAAAATTGGCACGGGAATTTTCAACCGCCCCTGAGGCGGAAAACGACGGCGAGGTGGGCTGGATCGCTCGCGGGGAACTCCATGAGTCCATGGAAGGACCGCTTTTTTCGTCTGAGGAGGGGGAGGTCACGCGGGTGGTCAAGACCCCTTACGGCTACCACATATTCGAGGTGCTGGCCCATAGGCCCGAAGAGAAAAGGGACCTCCCCGAGGTATACGGCCGAATAGAATTCGAACTTCTTTCAAAAAAAAGGGATATGTATTGGGTCCAGTGGCTGAAAGGGTTGAGAGACCGGTTTCAGGTAAGAATCGATCATGACAAACTGAATGATATGGGGCAGTTATTGGATGAAAGTTAAGACAATCAGCTTCTTTTTATTTATTGTTTTTGGGTGCGCGGCGATTCCGGGCGGTCCGGCTGCGGGAGAGGTCCGGAACCGCATTGTTGCGATCGTTAACGACGATTTGGCCACCCTGTATGAACTCAACGCGCAGATCAGGATGATGACCCGCAAAGAACCCGATGAGATGAGGCGGCAGAACGAAGAGGAGTTCATGAAGGTCCGCCGGCGGGTCCTGGACCTGCTGATAGAGGAAAAGCTGACCAAGCAAAAAGTGGAGGAATTGGGCATATCCGTGGATTCAAAAGACGTGGATGCCGCTATCGAACGGATAAAACAAAATAATTCCCTCACGCAGGACGACCTGGAGGCGGCGCTGGAAAAGGACGGCATGACATATAAGGAATACCGCAAAAATTTGCGCGGCCAAATTGAACGCATGGAACTGATCAACGCGGAGGTTCAGTCAAAGATTATCATCAGGGACGAGGTCATCCGGGCGTACTACGAGGCCCACAAGGATGATTTTGTTGTAAATGCCGAGGTGCATCTGGCATCGATATTCATTGTGGGCCCCGTGGAAATTCCGGGGCAAAAACGCGCCCTTCGCACCAGGGCCGCAGCCATTGTCGAGCGGCTTAAGACGGGGGAGGACTTTGCGCAACTGGCCCGGGAATATTCCAAGGGGCCCGGGGCCGGGGAGGGGGGCGACCTTGGTGTGTTTAAAACCAGCCAACTCAACGAGACGCTCAGGGAGACGCTCAAGGGCATGTCCGCGGGGGATATCAGCGAACCCATCTCCTTGCCGACAGGATATCAGATCGTCAAAGTCATTGATAAAAAAGAAGGCAGGACACGATCCGCCGACGAGGTGAGAGACACCATATTCGAGATCCTTTATAAAAAAGAGGTGGAGAAACGATATATCGCATGGATGAAGGAATTGCGAGAGAAGTCGTATATTAAAATCATCTTCTAGCGGGAGACGGAATTTGAGCCGGGAGGAAAACGTTTTTTATACCTTTGAGGAAAGGGGCTTTGTCGAGCAGACAACCGACAGGGACCTCGTCATCGGGCAGCTGGAGACCCGGACGACCTGTTACATCGGATTCGATCCGACGGCGAAAAGCCTTCATGTGGGCAGTCTTCTTCCCATCATGTCCCTGGTCCATATGCAGCGCGCGGGTCACAGGCCCATCGCCATCGTGGGCGGGGGAACGGGCATGGTGGGAGACCCCAGCGGCAAGACGGAAATGCGGCGAGTCATGAGCCGCGAGGAGATCGACGAAAACGCCGAAGGCCTGAAGGGGCAGCTTTCTCGCTTCTTGGACTTCAGCCCGGGCAAGGCCCTCATGGTCAACAACGCCGACTGGCTGACGGGCCTTAATTACATTGACTTTTTAAGGGATATCGGCAGACACTTCAGCGTCAACCGGATGCTGGCGGCGGAAAGCTACAGGGCGAGGCTCGAAACCGGACTCAGCTTTATCGAGTTCAATTACATGTTGCTTCAGGCCTACGATTTCTGGCACCTCTTCAAGCACCACGATTGCCGCGTGCAGATGGGCGGAAACGACCAGTGGGGGAACATCCTGGCGGGGGCGGACCTTATAAGGCGTCTGGAGGGAGAAACAGTCCACGGGTTGACATTTCCGTTGCTCACCACGTCCGCGGGCATAAAGATGGGGAAGACCCATAAAGGGGCGGTATGGCTGGATCCCGAACTCACGCCGCCCTATGACTATTATCAATACTGGATCAATCAGGACGATCGGGACGTGCAGCGGTTTCTTGCCCTGTTCACGTTGCTCGACATGGATGAGGTCAGGCGGCTTGGGGGCTTCCAGGGGGCGGAACTCAGGGCGGCCAAGGAAGTGCTGGCCTATGAGGCCACCAAATTGTGCCACGGCGAGAAAGCGGCAGACAAGGCCCGGGACGCCTCCAGACAGCTGTTCGGTTCGGCCAAGGCGGGGTCATCGAAAGGGACGCCCACCTGCTTCGTAAACGCGGAAGAACTCAATCAGGGAACACCGGCCTATGCGTTGTTTGAAAAAGCGGGGCTTTGCCGCACGCGCAGCGATGCGCGCCGACTCATCTCCCAGGGCGGAGGCTACCTGAACGGCGTACGGATAGAGACCTTTGATCAACCGATCGGAGCGGACGATATGGAAGACGGCCACTTGTTGTTGCGGGCCGGCAAGAAACGATATATGAAAATTGTTTCCGAATCATGAAAAAAGACAAAGACAAAAGTCGGAAAGAAGTGGAAGCGTCCGAGGAACTGGGGGAATTCAAACCCGCCACGCCCTTGAAGCTTGCCCCTGCGGTCCAGCCCGCCGATCGGTCGGTCGTTCCCTATGACCCGCTTCAGATGTACCTCCTGGAGATCAAGCAGTACAGGCTGTTGACGCGGGAGGAGGAGTTGGAGCTGGCAACTCGGGTGAGAGAAAATAAAGACCAGTCTGCCGCCATGCAGCTGATACGCGCCAATCTGAGGCTGGTGGTGAAAATTGCCATGGATTTTCATCGCTATTGGACGAAAAACCTCCTTGACCTGATTCAAGAGGGCAATGTGGGCCTGATACAGGCAGTCCAGAAATTCGATCCCTATCGCGGTATAAAATTTTCTTATTATGCCTCATTTTGGATTAAGGCGTACATGCTTAAATTTATCATGGATAACTGGAAGCTGGTCAAAATAGGGACTACCCAGACACAGCGCAAACTCTTTTTCAACCTGGCCAAGGAAAGGGACAGGCTCCTGGCGGAGGGATTCGAGCCGGAGCCCAGGCTCCTTGCGGAGCGACTCCATGTCAAAGAAGAAGAGGTCGTGGAAATGAGCCAGCGGCTGGGGGGATGGGAAATCTCCCTGAGCGCGCCCTTCGGTGAAGATTCGAGAGAGCCCTACGGCGCCCTCCTTCCCGACCCTGCTACGCCTGCCGACGATCAGCTGTCCGATGCCCAAAGCCGTCACTTGCTCAGTCTCAAGCTGAAGAAGTTTCAAAAAACCCTTTCCGGTAAAGAGGCCGATATATTTACAAACCGGATCATGGCCGAAAAGCCTTTGACACTCCAGCAACTGGGAGATCGATACCATATTTCCAGGGAGCGGGTCCGGCAAATTCAGGAGAAGATCATTCGCAACATTAAGAAATGGCTGAAAGAAGAAATCCCGAACTTTGAGGAGCAGTACTCCGATTTTTTGAAATAATGATCAATCGAATGGTTACACAGCCCATGACGCCCATATTCGATCGCAGGCCGCGGTACCCGCGGCATTTGAGAAGGACGGCGGTCCTTTTTTTGTTGCTTTGCCTTGCCGTTGCGGCCGCGTGCACGCAGATCATCGGCCCGGTTTCGCCCGAAGGACCGGAGGGGGCCGCGGCCGAGATGAGAAAGGCGAAAGCGGAAAAGGACGCTCGGCAGCTGGCGTATGAAAATGTCGCGCTTGCTTCTCTCGCCATGTCTCGCGAGGCCTATGGGGAAGCGCGGCAGTATCTGGATCGTGCCTTGGAAGCCGACCCGCAGTCGCCGTACCTTTGCAGGAAAATGGCACTGCTCCTCAAAACTACCGAGGATTACCCGGCCGCCCTGGAATACGCCCTCAAGTTGCGGGAACTGGACCCCGACGGCATTGAATCTCTCACCCTCCTGGCCGACCTTTACATGCTGACGGACAAAGACGATCTGGCCATAGAGGCCTATCGAGAAATCATCGCGGCGCAGCCGGGCAATACACGGATCAGGCTTCTCATTATTACGAATCTCATCCGGCGGGAGGCCTACAGGGAGGCCCTGCGACAGCTGGACACCGTGATCGATCAGAACCCGAAATTGGTCATTGCTTTTTATTACAGGGGCAGAATCAACCTGGAAATCCGCAATTACGAGGCCGCGGAAGCGGCATATCTGAAAGCGCTGAAGCTCAATCCGGGTCTGGAGCCGGCCCTGTTCGACCTGGGGACCCTCTATCAGATGACGCAGAGGGAAATGGATGCGATCGACATTTACAAGAAATTGGTGCTGCTCAACCCCCAAAACCTGACGGTCAGGGAACGAATGGTGGATCTCTACATCAAGCTGGGCCTCAAGGAAAAGGCCGAGCAGGAGATGAACGCCATTAAGGAAAGGGCCGAACCCGGCGATCCGGAGAGGCAGGCCCTGGGGCTGCTGTACCTCAGGCAGGGCAGGCTCGATGAATCGATCGAGGAATTGAAGCTGATCCTTGCCGCATGGCCGGAGGACGACAAAACGAGGTATTATCTAGGCACCGCCTATGAAGAAAACAAAGACCTTGAAAACGCACTTGCGCAATTCAGGAAGATCGGGCCCGAATCCAAGTACTTCCAGAGTTCCCGGATTCACATCGCCTACATTCTGGACTCACAGGGGAAATCCACTGAAGCCATCGATGTTTTGGAAAGCGCCATTGACGGGAGCGAGGCGGAGGTGGAGCTTTATTTGATGCTGGCTTCTTTATATGAAGGCCTCAAAAAGTATGACAAGGGCATAGAAGTTGCGCGGGAGGGCCTGAAAAACGACGAACGGAATGTGGATCTTTTGTTCAGGATCGGGGTCCTTCTGGATAAAAAAGGC
>JAFDKD010000210.1 GCA_019307165.1 Deltaproteobacteria bacterium
AGGTTCCGCAACCACAACAGTTCTTTTCATCAATTCTTATTGTTCCCCACGGAAGCTCTTGCTGGTATGTTATAAGAGTGTCATTTTTTCCGCCTTTTTCCTTGAGAAGTTTCCGGAGGAATTCCCTCCTGGGTGAAGGCCGAATACCCTCTTTACTTTCGGACTTTCCGATCAGTTTCTCCCCAATAGCTTTTTGCCTATGGTACACGAAGGATTCGGCTTTATTTTTCACTGTATGAGTAATGCTTGTAAAAATCTCTCTTCTGCTTAGAACAGGGTCTTTTCTTTTCTCTTTCTCCATTACGCTTATCGAAAAATTGCCTAACCCGATACTCTCCAATACCATCCTGGAGATCCTGACCGAATGGGTGAGCAATGTCTCTCCCGACCGAAAACGGCACTGAGAACAAATTCCCTTGGTCAATACGGCTGTATCAAAGCCGGAAAGCGCTGCGCCCAGAATGATATTCTCGGTTATTCTCCCCAAACAGGGAAGGAGAAGGGAATTTTCATTCTGCTTTTCTGCCTGGTGGCAGTGAATAAATAACGTTTTCCTTTCACCTGGACGTTGGTCTTTCCCATGAAACGATTGCGCCTGGTTTATAAGGTGCCGGTCGGTAAGAAATCCATTGTGAAATACTTCTGTTGGGCAAACGTTCAGGCAAAGACCGCACTCCGAGCAAGAGCTATTTATAACTGGGCCCGGGTTTAAAGAGATGGCGTTTTCCGGGCAGGTTTCCAAACACCTTTGGCAAGTGCTTTTTCTGTAGCGTACACGCTTGCAAAAGGCGGGTAGTGAGGTAATATTTTGGGCTTCATTCAAAGCTATATTCCAAAAATATCCAGCGGCCACTTGTTTCTATCCTGTTTGAGGTTGCATCGAGGTTTTCTGAGCCCGCATATGTTTTTCGACAGGGGATTGCGTTAAAAGGCCAGCCGTATCCCACCTGAGAAACTCTTCGGTAATCAAAGCCAGGCCTCGGTAAAGTTCACTTTTTGCGTTCGCTTGAATCGATTGGCTGAGTTGAGGAAACCAAAGATTCAGGTGTTCCTGGAGAAAACTTAGCTGGAGTTTACGATATAGGGTGAACTCCGTATTTTTTCTTTTTTCTTCATCGTTCATCCCACCCCCTTCTTCGTTTTGAAGCGCCTCCACCTCCCTTTCACACAAGAAATTCATAAAGGAGAGCTCCACTCCGATGTGGGTAGGCAATTCCTTGTTTTCCCGGTCCATTTCCGCGCCGGCGCCCCGGTATATTCTTCTCACCGCAATGGCCCGTTCCCCCATCAAGGGGCCTCGGTTCTGCTTACCGTCCACTGTCTTTCCCCAGTGAACATCCTCAAATGGGGTTGTGTATCGACCCGTGGGCACCGCAAAAAGGTCCATGTACTCCTGTTTGAGAGACGCAAGTCTTTTACCGGAATCAGCGATAGTAACGGTAGCGGCAAATTCCTTTAGATCCGCAACCGCTACTTCGCCAAATAATGAGGAGACTTCGTCAAGAAACTCCATATCCGCTATGTGCCGTACGAGATCCTTCGTTGGCGGTCGTAGGTAAACAGTTGAAAGGAAACGATACATATTTCCCCGCGACTCCGCCTCTTGTGGAAAGAGAACGCCTTTTTTTAAGCCCGCAGCCTTTCTCCCGGCGGATGGAATCACTTGACTTTTTGAAACACATTTCTTTGCCTGTTCACGCATCCCTGTAAGATTCTCCATTGGAACTAATCCTATTACCTTCAATCCTTGTTTTTCAGCCGGTCTCAAATTTTACTGAGGGCACGGTGAGCGATGAGTTTGCAAAACCATCCGGCGCGTTCATCCCCGACTGGTTGAAATTAAAATTATCTACCTGATGCAAAGCATTTCCCACGCAGGTGGTGACACAGGCCGGGAGAAATCCCGCTTCCAGACGGTGGAGGCAAAACGTGCACTTCTCCACCTTTTCAGTGGACGAGTTGAACTGCGGCGCCCCGTAAGGGCACGATTGAATGCAGTTCTTACAGCCGATGCAAACATCCTGGTTAATCAGCACGATCCCGTCTGTTGCTCGCTTAAAAATCGCGTTGTTTTCGTCGGAGGGGTTGTTTACATCCGACACCGGGCAGGACGCCAGACACGCAGGTTTCTGGCAGTGATTGCAGGCGCTGGTAACAAAGGTCAGGACCGGATTGGGATAGGCCCCTCCCTCTTTCTTTACCACCCAGCGGTAGCTCACGTGATCCGGAAGGACTCCCCCGTTTTTAAACGGCATGGGTGAGCTCAAGGGCCGGGTATTGTTCTCTGACTTGCAGGCGATGGTGCAGGTATCACACCCGATGCATTTATCCAAATCAATCAACCAACCTTTTTGTGGCATCTTGGTTACCTCCCTTTATAGGTTACAATTTTTTTACCTTAACCCAGGTATCAAAAAACGAACAGCTCCCGCCGATCGGCTCTTGAAGACTTACGTTGGGATACTGTTTGTCGGTCCTCATTATAGGGTTGGGCATGATTCCCGCCCCCCGGCTGGAATCGTGTGGCATAGCTACGCCATTTATTACTATTGACCGGGAATGTTGTTCCCAGTGGCCGTAATGGTGAGAGATGGCTACCACACCCGGCTTTAGTCCCTGGGTGACCTTTGCCCTTCCCACAATCCCTTCGGGGTTTGAGGCGGAGGCTACCCTCACCCGATCTCCGGTCTCCACTCGCAGGGCAGCTGCGTCGGCTGCGCTCATCTCTACCGGATTCTCGGGGATTACGAGCATAAGCCAGGGGTTCACATTTGTTCTAGCCTGCCCATGGTGGACCGTTTTGTAGGTGATGAGCCTATAAGGATAATCATTGCCGTCACTCACCGCGGTTCCGTCAGAGTGAGCCTGCGTTTTATAGTGCGGCACGCCCGAATAGTACTGGCCGGTCACCGAATCCCTGGTCCGGGCAACCGGGTCAATAAAGGTGCGGATGATGTTGCCGTACTTGTAGGACAGGTACGCTCCGTCGTACTCGTTGGTCGGATCATCAAAGACCCCGCCTTTAGAGAGAACCTCTTGGATGGCAAGGCCGGGGTGGTCGCCTTGAGCGCTTTCGACGATATTCTGGAGCTGGGCCTTGGCCCAGTCCCAGCTGTTATGAAGGTCTCCCACCCGGTTTCCGTCACTGTCTAAGAGCGCACGGCCACCCACGCCGGGAAGGTTGAGCGCCTTAGCCAAGCCGATCTGGATATCCAAAACCGCCTTGGTGTCGGGTAATGCGGGCGTATAGTCGTTTGTGGCATCGAGCGGGATGGTGTTTCCCACCCCCCCGTTGGCCGGGCTGACCCCGATCGCTTTCCCGTCAAATGCGCCCACTACCGGCCGCTGGAAAGCGGTTCCTTTATTTACCCTCCAGGGGACCCCGGGGACTGCGAATTTCTCTAAGTAGACGGTATCCGGGAGAACGTAATCAGCCCAGGCAGCAACCTCCCCGATCACCGGGCTGATGGAAACAAGAAGGGGCAGCTTGCTTTCATCGGCTACGGTTTCCTCCCAGACCTTGCGCAAGGCGGGGGTAGAATAAGGCCAGGCATTCCAGTAGGTAATCAGCACCTTCATCCCGTAAGGATATTCATTCTGGATGCTGGGGATTACCTCCTGGTAATTGCCATGGGTCCCGAAGGGAAACCAGGGGCGCGCAGCCGGGTATCCCGTGAACAGGCTTCCAGCCTCGCTCCCATTATAAAACGTTTTCGCCCGGTCGATTCGTATCCCCTCATGGCCCGGATCTCCGGCGACTTTGCTCAGGCTCACCACGCCGGATTTATGGCCCCATCCTCCCCCGCCGGCAGTGCAACCACCCTGCCAGTCGTAGTTTCCAATCAGGGTATTCAAATGCTGGATGGCCAGCTGGTTATAAAGACCGTTAGTGTGTTTAACCGGGCCCCGGTAGGTCATGGCCACCGCTTTTTTGCCGTGGCTGACAAATTCATCGGCCAAAGCTTCCATGGTGCTCACGGAGACCCCACAGATGGAAGCATACTGACCGCGGCTCATGGAAAAAGCCGATTCCCGTAAGAGGGTGAACGCCGATTTCGCTTCGACAGCAACCCCGCCTATGGTCAGGGTTTCGATAACTTCTAAATCTCCGTGGGAGACTTCGTTATGCCCTTTCAGTCTTCCCCCTGACCACACCACGTAATCATCGTCCAGGACAGTTGCTCCAATGGCAATGCCAGCCTCCCGGGCGGTGATGTAGCGCTGGAATTGCATCCCGACACTATCGGTAAAGGTCCCCACCAGATACGTGGCATCGGTCCAGGTAGGCTCACCATCGGCATCAGCCGCCGCCTTATTGGTATTTTCCAGATACTGGGTATCATGGGCCCCGTTCTCTATGATCCGGCTCATCATACCCATGGCCAGGGCAGCATCCGCACCCGGGGTGATTGGCGCCCACTGGTGGGCCTGGGCTGCCGTCTTGTTGAACCGGGGGTCTACCACCACATATGTTCCCCCGTTCCTTTTAAACTGCATCAGGTTCCGGGCCATGCCGACCATAGGAAAGTCCGCCTCCAGGGGATTGGCGCCGAAGAAGATGATGTATTCGGCCCCCAGGATGTCCGGCTGCCAGCCAATGCTTCTTCCCGCCCCCATGCTGTTCTTGCTTCCCCCCGGGTCCCAGGTGATCAACTCGTTAGCCACGTGTCGAGAAACCTCACAGATTGAGGTGTGGCTGAGGCCGTAATTGGCGGTACCCCAGGCGTGCTTCCAGATCCGCTCGCTCATCTCCTTTTCCACGCTCCGGCCGGGGGCAAAGCCAAGGAGGTTCTTTTTTTTGCCCAGTTCCGGCCTGGACGGATCTATGTCATCATTTCTTTCGCTCGGGGGAATCAACTGATTAATTTTAGTCGCTATCTCAGAAAAAGCCTGCTCCCAGCTGATCGTCTCCCACTGTCCGGAGTTTCGGGGGCCCACTCTTTTCAGGGGATGCTGAATCCGGAATGGATCATAAACCGTCTGAACTCCGGACTGTCCTTTCAGACACATCCGGCCTAATTCTGTTACCGCACCTCCCGGCGGCGTATCATAATACAACCTATCCGGCTGGTTAGTTTCATCGACATCACGATTATTGGGATGATAAGGGTTTCCATCAAGCTTTACCAGTACCCCTTCTTTTACCTTGGCCCGCACCCCGCAACGCGAGTGGCACATCTGGCAGACGCTGTAAATGATGTCATCGGCGGTTTCCACTGTGTCCGGCAAATTTTCTCCGGTGACAACCAATGGATCTGCAGCCGCTTTTGATTTCGTGAAGACCTTGCTCGCCATGGCCGCCGAAGCCAGCGTCCCGCTCACTTTCATGAAGGTACGGCGGTTTACGGGAGGGTTGAACCAATTTTGTTCTTTTTCGTTATTCATATTAATTGACCTCCTTGTCTACTATTATCATTTCTTCCCACTCTGCTTACGGTGCGAGTGCAGCTGCGATAGCCTCGATTTCTTCCGGCGAGAGGACATCAAGGGGTCCCATCCCCCCTTTATTTTCGTCTATTTTTTTCTGAATATCTCTTGCCGATTCACCTCTCACTTGAGAGTCTTCCAGGTCCCTATGACAAGCTGCACAGGTTAGGTCGTAGAGTAGCGGCCCATCAGGATCGGTCGGCGATAGCCCGGTCTCGTAAAACTGCGTTGCCGGGCCGGAAGGTCCGTGACACAAGGTGCAAACAGTGACATCAACATCTCTCCTTAAGTTCCCTTTCGACTTCTCTTCCGGCTGCGTCCCTTGTGTTAAATCAACGGTACGGTGGCACCAACGACACTGTTTGTCGTCCCCCGGTTTCCCCGGCGCAAAGTCAAACATCGCCACATGGGCGGTGGGTATGGAGGGATCGAAACTCTCCGCGGTATGGACATCCGCATGGCATTCGCTACAATGTTTGTTGTACTGGCGAGAGCTGCTATCATGTAAAGCAAAGAAATTCTCAGATAATATATCTGGACAGTTCACCGCATCAGGATCTGCCGAGTCTATTAGACCATCGCAGTCGTTATCGATACCATCTG
>JAFDKD010000211.1 GCA_019307165.1 Deltaproteobacteria bacterium
CTTACAGGACTTGGTAATTGCAAGGCCCCCTATGGGGGCGGCCTAAAAGCGGGATCCTATGGGCCCGGATCTTTACGCCATCTGCAAACCATGGTCTTATCTGCTTTTGAAAAAAACCTTGACACGGGAAAATCGTTCAAAAAAAATACCAAAAGGTTAGTATCAATTTAGCCCCGATGGATTTTTCCTGCAGGCCGGGCCGCCGTCCCGAATCGGAGGGGGGCCTGATATAACGTTGCGCAGAGGAGGAAAGAAACATGGATTACAGTTTTACGGACGAACAGAAGCAAATCGTCGAAGCCGCGCGCAAGTTTGCCTCAAACGAGTTTCCCAAGGTGGCCAGGGAATGTGACAGGGAAGAGCGGTTTCCCATGGATGTATGGAAGCCGCGCGCAAGTTTGCCTCAAACGAGTTTCCCAAGGTGGCCAGGGAATGTGACAGGGAAGAGCGGTTTCCCATGGATGTATGGAAGATGGCCGGGGAACTCGGGTTTATGGGGATTTTTATTTCCCCCGATTACGGCGGGCTCGGCCTGGGCTATCTGGAGCACGCCATGGTCATGGAGGAATTCTGGCGGGCGGATCCCGGCGTGGGAAATATTCTGTTGGCCGTGTTCGGGTCCGAACTGATCGGCGCCTATGGAACAGACGCCCAAAAGGAAGTCTGGCTGTCCCGGGTAGCCGGGGGAAAGGCCATTCTGGCCTGCGGCATCACCGAACCCAATGCCGGCAGCGACATTCTTGCCCAGAAGACGAACGCGAAGCGAGCCGGCGACGAATACGTGATCAACGGGTCCAAGCAGTTCATCAGCAACGGGAGCATTGCCGATGCGGTGCTTGTCATGTGCGTCACCAACCCGGATGCGGGCAAACCGACCGACCGGTTCAGCTTTTTGCTTGTGGAGCGCGACCGCGACGGATTTTCTTCCCAGAAGCTCAAAGGCAAGATGGGCATTCGGGCATCGGACACGGCAGCGCTTTCTTTTGACGATGTAAAGGTCCCGGGGGAAAATCTGATCGGCACAGACGAAGGCAACGGTTTTCGGCAGGTGATGAACCTGTTCAATGCCAATCGCATCATCGCCGCGGCACAGGGCGTGGGCGTGGCCCAGGGGGCCTTTGATCGGGCCGCCGCCTATATCAAGGAGCGGGTCCAGTTCGGAAAGCCCCTCGCGTCTTTTCAGGGAATCCAGTTCAAGATCGCGGAAATGGCCTCCCGCATCGAGGCTGCCAGGGCGCTTTACCACAAGGCGGGATGGCTGCTTGACCACAACCGGACGGATCCGGGTCTTATATCCATCGCCAAGCTGGTTGCCGGAGAGACCGCCGTGCGCGTGACGGATGAGGCCCTCCAGCTGCACGGCGGTTACGGGTATATGGATGAATATGACGTGGAACGTTTTTACAGGGACGCAAAAGTCGTGGAGATATACGAAGGCGCCAAGGAGATCGAAAAGATCACCATTGCCAGGGAGATCCTGGGGCGCGGCTGAACAGGGCTTGAAGACAGTATGGGGTCGCGGTTCCCTGTTTGAAGTGGAATATTGCGGTCGAATTGTACTGGAAGGCCCTGCCGATAAGTTAATGAATAACGAAAATATCAAGGAGTTCTACCTCGGACTTAGCCAGTTGGGCGAACGACGAAACTATCGGGACATAAAACACTACCGCCGAAGGAAACGATGGCTAGCCTAGTTCAGAGCAGCGCTGCCAAGGAGGGACCGTGGAAGGCAAGAAAGGATCGCCAATTTTTGTTGATGCATCTAAATGTGCGGGATGTCTTATTTGCGAACTGAGATGCTCGCTGAGATTTGAGAAAGAATTCAACCCCGCTAAGGCCGCCATTAGAATTCGCCGACTTGTGGGTGCTGAAAACGAGTATGAAATCTCGTTTGTTGAGAAGTGTGACAATTGTGGCATATGTGCGAGGCATTGTCCTTATGGAGCCTTAGTGCAGGGCGAAAAGAACGCGGCCTAGATTGGAAGGCACATGAAAGGATGAACGTCAAAATGACCTATCAAGGATTTGCAGGGAAGATCTTGTATGTGGATTTGAGCAGCGGCCAAACCAAGAGCGAGCCGCTTAATTCCGAATTG
Source organism: Deltaproteobacteria bacterium (assembly GCA_019307165.1). GTDB lineage: Bacteria > Desulfobacterota > DSM-4660 > Desulfatiglandales > Desulfatiglandaceae > JAFDKD01. The sequence continues at coordinate 2,097 of JAFDKD010000211.1, forward strand.
GTCAATAAGTTTGTCGGCGGCCGTGGGATAAACCACAAACTGGCCTATGACATGTTGCCGGTTGAGGTGGATGCGTTCTCACCCAAAAACCTGATCATTCTCGGCGCCGGTCCTTTCAGCGGCACCCTGATACCTGGGTGCTCAGAACTTGTTGCCACCACCAAGTTCCCGATCAACAATGCTATGGCCACGGCCAGCGGAGCCGGTAAATTCTCTCTCATGCTCAAGACTTCCGGTTACGACCATGTTGTCATCAGTGGGAGGGCAGCCGGGCCGGTCTATCTAAAAATTCATGATGATGACGTTGTGTTGTGCAACGCCGAGGATCTCTGGGGCCGGGACAGTTTTGACACTGTGGACGAGTTGAGGAAACGTCATGAGCCTTGTAGCGTGATTCCCATCGGCCAGGCCGGTGAAAACCTGGTGAAGATCTCTGTAAGCCAGATCGATAAAGGTGGCACTTTGGGTTCGGGCGGGCTGCCGGCGGTCATGGGCTCTAAAAACCTCAAGGCCATTGTAGCCGTGGAAGGCACTCGAGGCATAGGAATCGCAGACCGCCAAGGGCTTATGAAGATCATAAAGGAGTTGTTGGCTCGGATGACGAAGTGGCCGGGGCGCGACGTCTTACTCAATGCCGGTTTTTCCGGTGAGGTTTCCGCCTCGCAATTCGCGACGTTTCCTTATGACAACTGGACCAAGATCGACTTCAATGAGTTGAATCAAGAAGAGCGAAATCAACTCTTGGCCCTGCACGCCAAATGCACCAAAACGCTTGCCTGCCCGGGATGTCCCATGGCCGACAAGGAGCGGATCAGGATTTGCGAAGGTAAATACGCCGGCACCACTTCCTATGTCTCAGGCATGCTGCTGAGGAGATTCGGCGCTGAGAACCTCGAGGATGCCTATGGCATGTCCGTCAAGTATGCGGACACCCTCAATCGATATGGGCTTTGTGAGATCAATTTCGATTTTCTGTTTTCGTTAATGTTACACGTTTTTAACAAGGGCATCATTAGCAAAGAAGACACCGGCATTGATTTAACGGATGATTTTGACACCCGGTTGAAAGTGGCCGAGATGACGGCTTATCGAAAAGGTTTCGGTGATGTTTTGGCCGACGGCATTTTGGCCGCCGTTGGCAAACTGGGACGAGGCATCGAAAATTACGCTGTACATATAAAGGGCAGATCGCCCCATGTGGAACCCCGTGTCATAGGTCTTGGCACGATGCCCCTAACTCAATTGACAGATCCACGAGGGGCTTACCCGGCCGGAGGCGGGGGCCCTGGGTATGTCCCGGGCAAAGAACCCGGTCAATTCGCTCGGCATGGTGAAAGAATGGGCATCCCCAAAGAGGCCCTCGACAGGATCGTAACCACGGACGATTGGAACGTGGGGCGATTCACCAGATACAGTCAGGATTGGTATTCGTTGTGGGACTGCTTGGGGATGTGCCTAAGGGCGCCAGTGAGCAGGTTCTATCACATCAAGACACTCGCAGAGTTGTACACGTCGCTGACAGGATTCGACACTTCCCCAGAGGAGCTAATGAAGGGAGCAGAGAGAGCGTGGAATTTGCATCGACTTTACAACGCCAAGCTCGGTTTCGGTCGCAAGGACGACAAACCGCCGGGGAAGTGGTTTAAACCGCTGGAAGGCACTGACGGCAAGAAGTATCCTCTGATGGATTACTACCGGACTAAGGTACTGAAAGAAGGCGACCTGGAAGGTCCGCTGGACGACTATTACGACGAACGCGGCTGGGACAAAAAAACAGGACTGCCTACGCCCCAGAAACTCGATGAGTTGGGTTTAGGGGACATCGTTTAGGCCGTAAAAAGAAAAAGGCCACGGATGTTGCGAGGTCAAGATCAAGCTGCCTGGATGAAAAAGCACTGGTTTCATTCGGTCTGTGAAATGCCGGACCCTAAAAGAAGGAGGTTTATATGCAAGAGCTGACGGAAGAAAAAAGACACGAATTACAGATCGACACTCTGTCCCGATTTATCGCCCTGTTGATCAACGTTGCCGTGGAAGAAAGCGTTGACCCGAGAAGACATGAATAGCTTGATTGACGACTACTATGACGAGAGGGGATGGGATACGAAAACCGGACTCCCAACACCTTCGAAACTCAAGTCGCTTGGTCTTGATGATTTAGTCTTTTGAACTTTACAGAAAATATGAGGCAAAAAGAAGGAGCATTCAAATGCATGATTTTCCATGGTGGACCGATTCGCAACGTGCGTTAATGGATGATTCACAGAAGCTTGCAGACGAAGTTCTCATCCCTATTGCAGAGAAGTGCATTTATAAAAAGGCATTCCCATGGGAGGCCGTGAAGGAGATAGCCGCTGCGGGTTGGTTCGGTGCGACGATTCCGGAAGAGTATGGAGGGCACCAGAGGGAGTGGGGAGTAACCGGTGCTTGTATTCTAAGCGAGCAGGCAGGGAGGGCCGGTGCCCTGGCCGCTGCTTACGTAACATCAATAATTGGTGCAACTCAACAAATTCTTCATGACGGTAGTGAGGCACAAAAAGAGAAGTGGCTACCCAAACTTGCGAAAGGAGAATTGTTAGGGAGCATCAGCATGACCGAACCTTACGCTGGTTCAGATATCGCTAGTTTGGAGACCAGCGCAGTTCACGAAGGTGAATTTTATGTTGTAAACGGTATAAAGAGGTTCCAGACGAGTGCGGCAGCCGCAGATCTATACATGACATATGTCAAGACAAGCAGCGACTCTCACGACAGAAAAAGCTACCGCCATCTCACCGGAATCATCATCGAGAAAGGAACCCCAGGATTTTCAGTAGAGAGAATCAATGAATGGATGGGCAGCGAAGGAATGTACAACTGTTACCTCAGATTTGACAATGCCAGAGTACCAACAGAAAATGTGATCGGAGGTGAAGGCAACGGTTGGCAGGTCATGATGCGTGGGTTGAACATTGAACGGGTACTCAGTGCCGCTGTGCCGCTTGGCGGGATGCGAGAAGCCATGCGCTACGCCCGACAGCATCTTGAAAGGAGGGTCCAGTTCGGTCAGACCACCGGTTCTATTTCGGTTAATCAGTTTAAACTGGCCGATATGTACTCCAAGTTCCAACTAGCTCGTCTTCTGATTTACTACACGGCTTACTGTGCAGACTTGGGACGCGATGTGCCCATAGAAGCTGCCCTGTCCAAGCTTTTCTCTTCAGAAGCGGGATTGGAGGTCGCCCTAGAAGCAGTTCAATGTATGGGTGGCAATGGCGTCATGAAAATTTATCCTGTTGAAAGGATTATGCGGGAGATGAAACTTAACCAAATAGCCGCTGGTACGAGCGAGATCCTGCGACTGTTGATATACAGGATGGGGACTGCTTTTTTTGCCAATATACTTAAGATGCCACATCGTATAATTGACGAAGAGGTAAAGCGACCTTTGCCAATTGGAAATACGTCGAAAAGTAGGCTTGTAAGCAATGAAACGGATATCCTCAAGCTCTTGGCCGAAAACTATCGGGTCAACCCTGGGTTGCACATGACGCTGGGTGACATAAAACAGGTCGTCGACATAAATGATGAGGATCTTTTGTCTTACCTGGACGTATTGGAAAACAAAGGACTTGCCCAACAATGGCAAAACAGAAAGAGCCAAGTGGAACTAGTCAAGGCCACCCTGACCGGTATTAAGGAGGCAAATCCTCCAGAATACTATAGATACATTCCTGACTGGGTCCCGGAGAAGGATATATTTTGATCTATACACCGTGCTTTCGTTAGAAAAGCCGTGCCTCAAAAAGAAGGCAGGAGCTAACTGAAATGGGAGTCCCAGGATACGCAGGTCATATCTTACGTGTGGACTTGAGCACAAGCAAGATCACAAAGGAGGCCCTCGATCCTCATCTTGTGAACGATTTTGTGGGGGGCTGGGGCATCAATACCAGGCTTGCCTATGACCTTATTCCCCCCGATGTGGACCCCCTTGCCCCGGAAAACGTCATTATTGTGGGTACCGGCCCTTTTTCCGGAACCATTGCGCCCGGATCCTCTGAGTTGTTCGTCACAACAAAACTTCCCTTAAGCGGTGGCATTGGCGTAGGCTGCGGTGGCGGACACTTTCCCTTGATGCTCAAGATGTCGGGCTACGACCATGTTGTCATTACCGGCCGTGCCCCCGAGCCGGTCTATCTGAAAATCCACAACGACGACGTGGAACTGTGCAGCGGGTCGGAACGCTGGGGTCTTGATACATACGAAACCGTGGATGCGCTTCGGGCAATGCATGAACCGTGCAGTATTAT
>JAFDKD010000942.1 GCA_019307165.1 Deltaproteobacteria bacterium
CCTGGCGGGTTCCACCGCCTGAAGGCTGTCGGCGGATGACACGGCCGGCCCTTCGGCCTGCACAATAGCCGCGCAAGCCGTTATGATAAGGACGGCAACCACGCTGACAACCCGGACCTTCTTGTGGCCCCACATGCTTTCAGATCTCTGATGGTTCATATTCAGCTCCTTCCCTGTTATGCTCTCGTATCATGCCTGGTTATGGTCGGTGGCCTTTTTGATCGCCTCGTCGAAGTGCACATCGAGCTGCGGGTACGCAATCACGATGCCCGCATCCTTCAGACCCCACCAAATGGCTTCGTTGAGGTTCGATTTGACAATCCTTCGATCCCAGGGGTTTTCGATCCAAATCCTGACCATGAAGTTCACCGCGGAGTCCCCAAAATCAGACAGAAGTACCACCGGCTTATGTTGGGGCGGTGTCCCGTCGAATTGATTACAAACGCGCTCGAGAACTTCCCGAACCTCCTTGAGATCAGACGCGTAGGCAACTCCGACCGTCGTCTCCACCCGACAAAGCGAGTCCCTGTAAGTGTAATTCGCGACCCGGTTCTGAACGAGTTGGGAGTTGGGGATCAAAAGGTCCTTTTCGTCCTTGGTTCTCACGATCGTGGCGTGAAATCCAATTGATTGGACCCTCATGATTTCGCCTTCAGACTCCAGCACATCTCCGGGTTTAATGGTTCTTTCAAATCTGAGCATAATGCCCGAAACGTAGTTCTCGGCGATGTTTTTCATCGCAAACGCCAGCGCCACGGCAAACAGGCCACTGGTCGTGAATAAAGACGACAAGTTGATGCCAAGAACGTGCACGGCCAGGAGAATACCGGGCACCATGATAATGAACCGGGCGACACGCTTGTATGTATCGATGGCGGCTTCATCGTTATGGTCATCGTGCCTGAGGCCACGATCGATGAATCGCCGAATCATTCGAGAAATCCAAAAGGCCGCCAGGAGGATGAACATCGCTTGAAGCCCTTTGATCCCCAGCGCTTCAACGCCACTCACATTGATGTGGCCGAAGAATTTTGCGAACAGTTCTGATAATTTGTTCATTTCAGTCCCTCACCATATTTTCCGCGTCGGCTCTGGCGTGCTTTCTCACCCGCCCCTACATCACCGGCAAGCGGATCGCCTTCCTTGACCTTGGAAAAACGATCTACTTTTCGTTCGGGCACTAACTATTTGAACAGTTTCCCGCCAAAATGGTCCATGTAATGATCAATCTCTTCCCCGAAATGCTCCAGGAACTTATCCATCTTTTTTCCTCCGGCTTGCATGGTTTTTTCAGCAATCTTAGATGCGCTGTCATATGCTTTTTCGAATTCATGATCAGCCAGGCCGCTGATTTCCTGTGCCTCTTGCTTTGTGATGTGTCCTGCGTGGGCAAAAACAGATGCAAACACTCCCGTCAAATGTTTCACTTTTTCTTTAGCCACTTTACGTCTCTCCTTTCATATGTCGGTTATACGCAAACCATAAGGTTTGCGATGGCAACTTATCCGGCCGGCACCGCAAGTAAAAGTGATAAGCGTTCACGGAACGTTGAAATTGGAAATTAGAAATTGGGGATCTTCTCCAATTTAGTTGGAGAAGAGGGTTCAAGGGTTTGTTTTCTAAAGACTTTATCAGCGCCTTTAACATTCTTTCACTTTCTGCTATGACTTTTTCCAGACTTTCAAGTCTCTGTAATTCTTTAGTATTTTTATCCGCCTGTTCTGTGGAGGATCACTCGAACCCTTGAATCCTTGACCCCTTGTACCCTCTGGGACCACACCTGCTCAATTGGAGATAACCCACTTATTTTGCCTTAATTAACTACAACTAATAGGGAGATGATCCGAAATTAGAAATTTGGCCTTCATGCTTTTGTACTGTTGCTTCATCTCTCCCCAATTTCTACTTTCCAATTTCAAGTTTCAAGCCGTACCAATCTCTGCGCCGTTTGGCTGCTTATTGCCTGAGTCTTCGGGATGCTGGCGCTCGGGTTCTTCTTTAAAGTAGATGCTTTG
>JAFDKD010000943.1 GCA_019307165.1 Deltaproteobacteria bacterium
AGGTCCAGGTTGAGAAAAGGAAAACACAAGCGTCAATCTGTTGCTCAACCTTAACCTCAGCCTCGGCCTGTCTTTTCAACCTTAGCCTTAACCTCAGCCTATCTTTCCTGCCCCCTATGGGGACGGCCTAAAAGCCGGGCGCGCCGCGGCGAAGCTGCTCTTTAGCGAAGCCGGGTCCTATGGGCCCGGATCTTTACTAAACAGACGGGCCGTTCATCCACGGCGCGATGGTCAATGGCGAACGGCCCGGTTTCTTCAATCGTCGTTGGCGAATCGGATGGGATCAGCTTTACTTTGCACTTCTCCAATCGGTGATGGCGTTAAACCGTGCGTTTTCCACATCGGCTTTGTAAAACTTGACCTTGTTGGCCGGCGAGTGATCCCCTTCCTTCCAGGTGACCGGCGGGACGATGCCCTGGGTATCGAATTCCCGGAAGGTCTCAAATGCCTGCTTCAGGGAATCGGGGTTCAGGTTTTTCCCCGCCCGCTTGAAGGCCTCGGTGAAAAGCGCGCCCTCGGCGATGCCGTTCATGTACAGGGATGTCAGGGGCGGCTTGCTTTCATATTTGGCCGCGATGTCTCGAGCCAGCCGTGTCCCGGGCGTGTCCTCGCGCCATGCCCCCGTGTAGTTGACGCCGATAAGGTTCTTGGCGGCTGAACCGGCCAGTTTGAGGATAATATCGTCGGTCGCCCAATTGATGGCGAATATCGACGGGCTGTAACTGAATTTCTGCGCGGCCTTGAGGAAGGTGACCGTGTCGGGGATCAGGCAGCTGAAAACCACGATATCCACACCCGCTTTCTGGAGGCTCAGTACCTGTGAACTGGCGTCCACCGAACCCATGGGAAGGACCACCTCGCCCGCCAGCGTGGAATTGTACTTGGCGATGTATTTTTTGGCCCCCGACAGACAGGCCTTTCCAAACTCGGTTTCCGCATACACAAGACCGATTTTGGGGGACTTTGCGCCGAAATCGTTGAAAATATAATCCAGAATGATAGCCATCTGCTGTTCGTATGAGGCCCCGATATTGAAGATGTACGGCTTGTGCGGATTATACATTTCTTCAGCCAGGCTGTTGGGGATACTGCAGGATTTGTATTTCTGGATATTCGCGAAATTGGCCACCATCTGCGGGGTGCCGCCGCAGGACACGATCGCCAGCACCTTGTCCCTCAGCATGAGTTTCTTGAAGGCGGCCAGGGAAATGTTGGCTTTGAACTGGTCGTCCTCATGAAACAGTTGGATTTTTCTGCCGTGAACGCCACCCTGGTCATTAACGTAATGAAAATAGTCCTTAAGCCCCTGGGCCTGGGAATTCCCCATGGCGGCAACGGGACCGGTCTTGACCATGATCAATCCCATCTTGATGGTGTCGTCGGTAACGCCCCTGCCCGCCGCAAGGGCGGTTGAGGCACAGAAACAGGAAAAAATCAAAAATACGGCAAGTATTGTCCACGGGATGCTCTTTTTCATGGCGCCCTCCTTTAGTTTTTAGGGGTTCGGTTCTCCTAAACGCTTACTCGGGATGTGTGTCGCGCTCACCTCCTTTCATGGAGTTTATTGAGTTGCTTGAGTTTATTGAGTTATTTGGGTTTAGGGTCGTAGCGTCTGAAAGCAAGTTGAGATATTCTCAAGGATTCGAGTGACAAGAACCGTCGCACTAACCGGCTGTGAAAAAACTTCGGCACTTGAACCCTGGGCCCCTTGGACCCTTGACCTTTGGAAACCGATGCTTCCCCCGACTTCTTCCTTCCCTTTCCTGAGCCTTTCGCCCTGCGCCCTGAGCCATTAATTAGTACGTATACGGCCATGTCTTGAAGCTGGTCTTGATCCTTCCCCATATGGACACGAACCCGCCCGGTTCGAAGATCAGAAAAACCATGATCAGGAGTCCGAAGGCCGCGATGTTCCATTCCTCGGAGAAACTTTCCGCCACTATGGGATAGGACTGTCCGATATAAAAGGACAGCAACCGGAGCGCCTCGGGAACCAGCGTGATAAATACGGC
>JAFDKD010000212.1 GCA_019307165.1 Deltaproteobacteria bacterium
TTCATTTCCCCGAGGGACTGGACGCGGATTCATTCACGGAAAGGATTTTCAAAGGACCGCTTCATATGATGCTGCAAGAAGCGCTTTCCCATATACGCGCCATGGTCATCGAGGAAAAGGTCATCAAGTACCCGGACCGGGCCGAGGCGGACCGGCTTTACAATTACCCTTTCTCGGCCATTGAAGAAACCCTGTGCAATGCAATATATCACCGGTCTTATGAAATACGGGAACCGGTTGAGGTGCGGATCCTGCCCGATTGTATGACTATTGGCAGTTTTCCAGGTCCGGACCGTTCTATCCGCGAACAAGACATGCGCGAATTCCGTTTCCTCTCGCGCCGTTATCGCAACCGGCGGGTGGGTGAGTTTTTAAAAGAGCTGGAAATGACCGAGGGGCGTGGTACCGGAATCCCGAAGATAATGCGTGAGATCAAGAAAAACGGATCGCCGGAGCCCATATTCCACACAGACCGGGACCGGACTTATTTCATGGTCGAATTCCCGGTCCATTCTGCCTTTGCGGAGTCGTTGGATCAAAAGGACGAAACGGAAGTCACCACGGAAGTCACCACGGAAGTCACCACGGAAGTCAAACGGGTTCTAAATGCTATAACCGATGAACACTCCCGCAAGGAACTCCAGCGGATGCTCAAATTGAAAAATGCCGAGCATTTCCGAAAAGCATACCTTTTGCCGGCAATAGGCGCCGGACTTGTGGAAATGACCCTGCCGGACAAGCCGAAAAGCAGTCTTCAAAAGTATCGGCTCACACAAAACGGTTTGGTGTTCAAGAAGCTTTTGAAGGAAACAACCCGGGCTGAAAGAGTAGATACGATCTGAGTGCAACGTTATCACGTTTGCACATCATGGCGTTCCCGGACCATCTCATCCATCCATTTCGCGGCTGCGCGGACAAAAGCCTCGTCATTGATATGAAGATCCAGTTCCTTGATATCCATCTCGGGTGCTGCTTTTTCTTTTAACCGGCCTATGAACAGATCCCTCATGTCCGGGTCGTACAGGGGCGCGTCCGCCTGATCGGCCTCGGACCACCCTTCAAGAGGTATCAGGACCTTGTTGAGCGCCGGGGCCCGATTGAGCTTTTCAGCCAGTTGATCGGCGATGGCAAGGGTTTCGCTCTCGTCCAGCCGGACCGCGGAACGGAAATCGTAGAAAAAGATCTTGCGGTCCCGGTATTCCTCCGGAATGGCATCCCTGGTGAATTCAAGGACCGCGCAGTCCAGCCCCCCGGGCACGACCAGGCGGGGCACTTCCATTCCGGGGACCGGCAACAGCCGCTGCGGACCGATGCCGCGGCAATACCCCTGTTTGAGTTCATCGGCCAGTTCATGGGTGGCAAAATCGAGGATGCCGTCGAAAAGGCCTTCCGCGGCCAGTTCCTCCATGGCCATGCCGCCCGTGCCGTTGGCATGAAAGGCGATCACCTCGTAGCCCAGGTCCTCCAGGGACGTCTTGACCCGTTCGGCCCCCTCCGTAATGAAGCCGAACATGCTCAGGGCGATCCGCTTCTTCCTCTGTTTCGGCCGCCACCGGCTCAGCGCCATGCCGCATACGGCGCCGGCGGCCCTGAAAAGCACGCCGCCGGAGATGCTGTTCACCCCCAGCAGGTCCACCACGCTGTGCATCATGGTGATGTCCCTGGTCCCGACCGGTTTCGACATGTCGCGGGAGGCTACGGTCGAGACCATGATCTTGGGGACCCCCATGGGAAGCACGCGCATGATGCTGGTTCCGATGTGGGTCCCGGTCCCGCCGCCGGCGGAGATGGCGCCGCAAATCCCACCCGTGTCGTACCGCTCTCGGACCAGCGCGCGGCCCTTCTCGATGACGGCGGCAATGGCCTCGTCTCTCCCGACGCCCTGCATATGGCCCTTCTCGATCACATCCACATACAGATCGACATCCGCCGGAAAAGGAGAAGGGGCCTTCGTCCCTGCATGGACGGTCAAGGTGGGAAGGCCTCTCTTTTCGATGCATTTCTTGAGGAAAAGATGCTCCTGCCCCTTGGAATCGAAGGTGCCCACAACCGCCACCGCCGCCTGCGGATTCATATCGTCCCTCCTATTCATTTGAAATCAACGCAATATAGGGTTAAAAGAAAAAAAAGGTCAAAACATATCTTCTCGTGGTTGACAGGCGTTGTGGCAAAAAGTAAAACACCCGGCCGAAAGGAGGCCCTTAGCGTGAAACCGTTGCCCGCCGTACTGCTGGTGGCCACCATGGACACCAAAGGGGAGGAAGCCCGGTTCATCAAAACATGTCTCGAATCGGTAGGGGTCTCCGTCCTGATCCTGGACGGAGGCATAATGGGCATGCCGGCGTTCCCCGCAACCGTCACGCGGGAATCGGTGGCAGAGGCCGCCGGCCGCAAGCTGTCCGATATTCAGCAGCTGGGTCATGAAGGAGAAGCCATGTCGGCCATGGTCGAGGGCGCGGTCAACCGTGCCCTGGACTTGCACCGGGATGGCCGCATCCAGGGGGTTATCGGTCTCGGGGGATCCATGGGGACCACCCTCGGCAGCGCGGTGATGCGCGCCATGCCCCTGGGATTTCCCAAGGTCATGATCACGACCATGGCCTCCCGGGATACGCGCCCTTTTGTGGGAACGCGCGACATCCTGATGCTCCATTCCATCTGCGATCTTTCCGGTCTAAACCGGATCACCCGAATGATCCTTCGAAACGGCGCCATGGCACTGGCGGGCATGGTAAAGGAGACCGAGCCGCCGTCGGTACAGGACCGGCCCCTGATCACCATCTCAACGCTGGGGACGTCGGAGGCCTGCGCCGTGGGCGTTCGAAAAATCCTTCAGGCCGACGGCTACGAAGTGGTCACTTTTCACACGGTCGGCTCCGGCGGGGAGGCCATGGAGGAGATGATTCAGGCGGGGGACGTGTCCGGCGTCGCGGATCTGTCTCTGCACGAACTGATGGATCACCGTTTCGGGGGGGACTATGACGCAGGACCCGAGCGGGGAAAAGCCGCCTTAAAGGCCGGCATTCCGACCGTGCTGGCGCCGGGCAACATCGATTTCCTGGTGACGGGCCCATTGAATCACGCCAAAAAGCGCTTTCCCAAAAGACCCTGCCACACGCACAATGCGGCCATCACCGTGGTCCGGTCCCTCAAGGAGGAAGTCCTCGAAATCGCCGAGGTCATTGCCGACATGTGCAACCGTTCCGCCGGACCGATTGCCGTACTTATTCCGCTCAAAGGCTTTTCAGCATTCGACAGGGAAGGCGGGCCCCTTTACGATCCCTCGATACCTCCGCTTTTCGACCGTGCCTTCAGGGACGCGCTCGTCAAACCGATACGAGTGGCCTCTCTGCCCTGCCACATCAACGATGAGCCGTTTGCGGAGGCCGTGGCTCGGGAACTGACCGTTCTTATTAAGGAGCGCTGAAATAGGGTCGATTTATTTGAACTTGGCATTTTTTGATATGAAGCGTATAATTTCTCATTAGCTGGATTTTTCGAAATTCACGGCACCAGTGAATCTGATGACCAAAAAGGAGGCTGAAAATGGAAAAGGTCGAGGTCAAGTTCGGGGAATGGTTCGAGAATGGATTTACCCTTTACAAAAAAAACTTCGTGGTCCTCGTTCTGGCTTCCCTGATCGCACTCCTTGTCAGCGCGGCGACCCTCGGCATTCTTGCCGGGCCCATGATCGCCGGCATGCTCTTGATCACCTTACGGTTCCATGACGGAGAGGACCCGAAGCCCGAGGTGGGGACCCTTTTCAAGGGGTTTGACTATTTTCTCAATTCCCTGCTTTTCGTCGTTGTCTGGGGAGCAGCCGTTTTGGCGGCATCGTTCCTGCTTGCGCTGGTCCCCTGCATCGGCCAGCTGGCCGCACTGTTTGTCATTTACGCCGCTCAAACCGCTTTGATGTTCGGCATGTTTCTCATCGTGGATCTCGGGATGGATTTCTGGTCCGCCTCCCAGCGGAGCTACCGTGTTGTCAAGACCAATTTCTGGATCTTTCTCGGGTTTGCCGTCGTGGCGGGCATCATCGGGAGCATCGGCGGCATCGCCTGCGGCATCGGGGTGGCCGTTACCGCGCCCATCCAGGCCTGCGCCTTTACGGTGGCTTACCGTGACGTATTCTCAAACACGCGTCCCGAACCGGTTGTCGGCAATGAGATCAACGAATCGGTCCCTGCTGATTCTGAGGGCTAAGCCGCCCTCGTACTGGGATGTACTGGGCGCTCACCTGCCCCTCGCCCTGATATGCGGGGCGGTCCTCGTCCTGTCGGTTGCTTTCCCTCTGGAGCGACTGCCCTTGAGGGCATGCACCTTCCTGCACCTCACCGGCTATCCCTGCCCGTTCTGCGGTTTTACCCGCGCCTTTTGGGCACTGGGCCATGGGGAATGGGGGTACGGGCCGGCCGATTGCCCATTGGCCGTTCCGGCTTACGGACTTCTCCTGTTGGCATTTGCCTGGAACGCGGTCCCGCTGGCCCTGGGAATCACGATCCGGCGAGGGAGACTGTTGCATTTTTGGCCCCATCGGGTACGCTGGGCCGTTGTCTTTGTTGCGCTTCTTTTTGTCACGAACTGGGCCTACAGGCTCGCCATGGGGCTGAAGTAGCAGCACCGAAATCATGCCGCGCCTTGTCCCGGGCCAATCCGCCGAAGGGAGGTCAGCCATGGAATTTTCACATGATTTGAGGAGGTTCTGCCTGGTTGCCGCAGGCGTCGTTGCGGGAATCATCAGCGTATGCGCCCCTGTCAAACCGGGCATCCAGGCGGGAATTATGCCCGCCGAAGCCCGCGCCGCGGACACAAGGGCGATCCCAATAACCTGCCCCCGCGACGCCGGCGATATCATGTATGTGGATTTCGGGTCCTCAGGCCTCTGGTATATCGACAACGACGGTTGGCACCTGTTGACACCGGAGGATCCGACCTCCCTGGTCAGGGCCGGACCGGCCTTTGTGGCCGGATTCGGTTCCCTGGGTTTGTGGGGGTACGATAGCGTGGACTGGGTGTCCCTGGGGTCGGACCCCGGAAACGGAACAAAAACCATTGTGGCCGCAGTCGAGGGCATGGTCGTGGATTATGGGACATCCGGTCTCTGGTATTGGGACGGCAGCGCCTGGAGCTATATCGGGGGCGGCATGACGGAGCACATGGTCGGCATCAACGGCCGATTGATCGTGGATTACGGGAGCGAATGGGGCCTCTGGCAATGGGATGGTAGCGCATGGGAACAGCTGAGCCCGCTGGACGCCTATAACGGTGGGAACACCATGACAGGCTTTATGAGCGGGTTCGTGGTCGATTTGGGGGCTTGGGGGCTATGGCATTACAATTGGATTGACTGGACCTATGTGGGCCCGGGTTATGCGGAATGGATGACGCGCTATAACGGCAGGCTGGCGGTGGATTACGGAACCGCCGGCCTGTGGGAATTCGACAGCACCGAGTGGTCGTTGCTCAACGGTGCCGACCCCTATAACGGGGCCGAAGCCATGGTGGCGTTTTACGGCGGCCTGGCGGTGGATTTCGGTTCTCCGGGCCTGTGGTACTATGACGGCGCCGAGTGGATATACATGGGGGCCGGCGGCGCCGAATACCTGGGAAACGCCTTTGATCAACTGATCATTGCGGATTACGGTGCATGGGGACTCTGGGGATGGGATCATAGCTGGATCCAGTTGAGTACAGGCAATGCCGACAATACGGGCGGGACCATGCTGGACTGGCAACCGGGGTGAGCGGGCTGAAAAAGCGCGGGTCCCGCGCGGGTAAAGATCCGGGTCCATAGGACCCGGCTTCGCTAAAGGGCAGCTTCCGTCTTCGCCAAGGTACGGCTACGCCGCGACAAGACGCCGCGGCACGCCCGGCTTTTAGGCCGCCCACACAGGGGGCCGTGCAATGTCCAAGTCCTGTAAGTGATGCACCCATTAGGTGTCGGGTGTCAGGTGTCAGGAAAGGATTTGTTTTAAGCAAACGCTGGAAAATCAAGTGGAGGCAATCGAAGTCTATTATTCGTACTGACACCTGAACACTGACACCTGAAACCTTATTTCCGCATTGGCATAGCCGGATAACTATGACCTGATCCAGGGGACCAGGTCTTGCAGATGGAATAAACATGAAAATCACCGACCTGATCGGGACCATCCCGCTCTTTGAAGGTCTTGCGGAGCGGCACCTGGACGACCTGGCCATGATCGTGGTGGATCAAAAATTCGCCCGGGGCCAGACCATATTTTCCGAAGGGGACGAGGGGAACGGTTTTTACGTGGCGGCCTCGGGCAGGGTCAAGATATTCAAGCTGTCGTGGGAGGGCAAGGAGCAGATCCTCCACATCTTCGGCCCCGGCGAACCCTTTGGAGAAGTGCCGGTCTTTTCCGGCCAGAACTTCCCGGCCAATGCCGAGGCCATGGAGGAGAGCCGGATATTCTTTTTTCCCCGCAAATCATTCATCGACCTGGTCCGGGAGAACCCGGACCTTGCCTTGAATATGCTGGCGGTTCTGTCCATGCGGCTTCGCCGGTTCGCCGCCCTGATCGAGGATTTGTCGCTCAAAGAAGTCCCCGGCAGGCTGGCCGCGTATCTTCTTTATCTGAGCGAGCGAAACGAGGGAGCGCAACGCCTGGAACTGGAGATTGCAAAAGGCCAGTTGGCAGGCCTTCTCGGCACCATTCCGGAAACCCTGTCACGAGTGCTGGGAAAGATGAGGGACCAGGCATTGATTGAGACGGAGGGGCGCCGGATTCATATACTGGACATGCAGGGACTGGAGGTGCTGGCGGAAACGGGCGGTCGCCTCTAGAAGAAAGGAGACGGAAATATGGACCTGGCCGGCATCTATCGAAAGAGAGAAGAAAACATCCGGACACGGGACATCGACTTTTTGCCGGACGGAGTCGAAACGGGATTCATCGCTGCCAACGACCGCAGGGTCACCCTAACGGTACACGTTCCGCCGGCAATGCATCGACGGGACCGAGCCCGACACCGCCTGCGAACTTTTGGGCATAACCCTGTCCATCCCCCGGTCATCATGTCGGCCATAACCATGCCCATTCCGGCATGAAGGAGCATTTCATTTGTCCAAACCCCCTGCCGTTTCACATTGGAGACAGATCCCGGCCCAGCTGCTCGATGACCTGAAGCCCTCCCGGCTGGCGCCGAGCGCCCTTGCCGGGGTTGTCATCGGGGCCCTGACCGTCATGTTGACCGTGTCTTTAGCGGCCCTCATCTTTTCGGGAAGGCTTTCGGTATTCCTGCCTCAAGGCATCGTCCTGGGTCTTTTTTCCGCAGTGCTGGCAAACATCATCGTGGCGCTGACCAGTTCCTTTCGCGGCAGTATCGCCGTTCCCCATGATAGAATCGCACCGATACTTGCACTCATGGCGGGCGCCGTGGTGACGCAAATGTCCATGGCGTCGACGGGGGAGATCTTCTTGACGGTCGTGGCCGTTTTCATGGTCACCGGGGTGACGACGGGCGGATTCCTTCTGCTCCTCGGGATCTCGAAAATGGGGGGGCTCACCAAATTCATCCCCTATCCGGTCATGGGAGGTTTCATGGCCGGCACGGGATGGCTCCTGGTCGTGGGCTCCATGGGTGTAATGACGGAAAGCACGCCGGCCGTCTCCCAGATCCTTCCTCTTCTCCTGAAGTCGGGCACCCTGGCCAGGTGGCTGTCCGGCATGCTGTTCGCGGTAATTCTTGTCATTGTCATGAGAAAGCACAAACACTCTCTCCTGATGCCCGCCGTGCTGCTCGGAGGGATTGTGCTTTTTTACATGATCCTTTTCGGGATGGGTGTCTCCGTGACACAAGCCAGGAGCCACGGGTGGCTCCTGGGGCCTTTTCCGCATTTTCAATCGGGCGTACTGGCGCCTCTGTCCGTGCTGGAGAAGGCCCACTGGCCGGTTGTCTTCCAGCAGTTCGGAAGCGTGTTGACCATCGTGGTGGTCAGCGCCATGTCGGTGCTCCTCAACTGCAGCGCCATCGAGTTGCTGACAAAGAAAGACGTGGACCTGAATCGGGAGCTGCTCTCGGCGGGCGTGGCGAACATGGGCATCGGCTCCGGGGGCGGCATGGTATCGGTGCAGTCGCTCAGCCTCGCAGGGCTGGCTTCCAGCCTGGGCGCCCTCACCCGGCTGTCCGGCATCTTCTCGGGACCTACGACGCGTGGTTCAAGCTCCCCAAGACCGATTACGTGGTCATTATTCTCATCCTGGGGACGGTCGGTGCGGTGGGGTATCTGGGGGGGGTCGCCCTCGGGATCATCACCGCGCTCATTCTCTTTGTCATCAATTACAGCCGCATCAACGTGGTCAAGCACACGCTGACGGGGGTGATTCACAAGAGCAACGTAGACCGACCCAGCGGGCACCGCAAAATACTCGATGAAAAGGGCGAGCAGATCCACATCCTCAAACTCCAGGGGTTTATCTTTTTCGGCACCGCCAGCAACCTGATGGAAAAGGTCCGGGAGAGGGCTTTACGGGCGGATATACCGCACCTTCGGTTCGTGGTGCTGGATTTCACCCACGTGACCGACCTGGATTCCTCCGCCGTCATCGGTTTTGTAAAGATGAAGCAGCTGGGGGAAAAGGAAGACTTCATGATCGTCATTACTCATCCTTCCGACAAAATCGTGCGCCAGCTCATAAGGGGGGGCGTTCACGGGGGGGATAGGACCTTTTTCCGTATGTTTCCGGACCTGGACCACGGGATCGAGTGGTGCGAAAATCAGATTCTGCTCTCCGAGAATATACGTGGAGATTCAGAGGAATCGGCCATGGAGGACCTGCTGAAGGAGGCTTTTCCCGACTCCCGGGAAGCGGTGAGCCTGTTGGCCTATTTAGAAAGAAAGGAGGTTGAGAAAGGCTATTATCTCATCCGGCAGGGCGAGTCGGCCGATGACATGTTTTTCATCGAGTCGGGCAGGGTGACCACCGTGCTCGAGTTGGAAGACGGCGGCACCGTTCGGCTGAGAACCATGAGGGCCGGTACGGTCGTGGGCGAAGTGGGTTTTTACCTGGGGGTGCCCCGAACGGCGTCGGTCGTCACCGAACAGCCCGGGGTCATCCACCGGTTTTCCCAGAAAGCCCTTGAAAAAATGGAAACCGAGGCCCCGTCCCTGGCCGCCGATTTTCACGCCTATATGGCCCGTATGCTGGCGGACCGGTTGGCTCACGCGACCCGGGCGATACAGGCGCTGCTGGATTGATGAGAATGACGATGAAGGAACAATTGGCCTACATGTTTTACATAAGGGCTTATCCCTCCTCTTCGCCGTAGGATCGCCGAACCTCAATCAATACGCTTGGCCTTATTCCTCCCTATCTGAAAAACTGAGAAGGGTCAGCTTACGATAATATTCGGCGGTTGGACGCTCCCGTTCTTTTCAAGAAGCTCGTCCAAGATCCGATTTGCTACAGGGCGCAGGTCGCGCACGGAGAGGTAGGCGTCATTGGCGGCATTGTAGGCGAAAGATATATCGGCGGCGTCAAGGACTTCGGTCCATTCCGCGCCGAAACAGGTTCGGAAGGCATCTTGCAGCTCTTGCTCCGAAACACCCTCGGGACCTGCAAGCCAAACCCTGTCGAGGCTGCCGACGGCAACCACCCGGCGCGGGATGATTCACCCGGTTTCATAAAAATAGACCGGCAAGCCGGACGCCGTACCATCTGCAACGCATGCTGCGAGACCGGAAAAAACGCTCCCGCCCATCGTTCCGAATACGACAAAAGGCGACCTTGCGGCTATATCCAGTATCCCCGGCAAGCGGCCGCAGCCGAGCGCCACCAAGAGCATTCCTTTAAAAATTAACGCGTTGATTTGTGTTTGTTCACAAAAAATAACGCCATAAAATGCGATCTCAACTGAAAGGACCCATTCAATGGGCCAAAAGGGACGTTGGTAAAAAAGTAAAAAACTACTCGGCAAGCTGATGCCCTTCCTCATGCGCAATGGCTTCTCCCCTTTCAACGGCATAACCGATGGCAGTGGGGCATTGGGGACAATCCCAATCATGTCATTGCGGTCTTTGTTGTTGAGGAATATCTTCCTGCCTTCAATGCCGCGAATCATCATGAATCACGCCGGGAGCATCTAATATTGCAAGTCCGGGCATGATGGCGTTCATATCGGATCTTTATGTCCATGCCAATTGATTTATTTATGGACGTCCCGTATTATTTCTTGGT
>JAFDKD010000213.1 GCA_019307165.1 Deltaproteobacteria bacterium
TGACACCTGACACCCGACACCTAATGGGTGCATCACTTACAGGACTTGGTTGTTGCAAGGCCCCCTATGGGGGCGGCCTCAAAGCCGGGCGTGCCGCGGCGTAGCTGCCCTTTAGCGAAGCCGGGCCCTATGGACCCGGATCTTTATTCGCCCCTTAATAGTTCTTCACCAGCGTTTTTTACGAGGACTTAGGGCCTTCAATTTTGTCCTTGTCCCTAACCCTGAACCTGTGAACGTTGAACCGCTCAACCTAGTTTAGGTGCTAATCCCCGGCCTTGGAGATGCCGAGATACTTGCTCTTTAATCCCTCGTCGCGGACGAGTTCCTCCATGACGCCGCCGTGGACCACCATGCCGTCGTCCATGATATAGAAATAATCCCCTACCGAACTTGCCATGTAAAAATTCTGCTCCACCAGGACAACGACACTTTGGTCCTTGATCTGGTTGATGGCCTCGATGACGGCGTCCACAATGATAGGCGCAAGGCCCTTAGAGGGCTCGTCAATAAGGAGGAGGGAGGTGTCGTTCACAATGGCCCGGGCAATGGCGAGCATCTGTTTTTGCCCCCCGCTCAGGTTCCCCGCTTTGCCCTTCCAGAACTTCCTGAGATCGGCAAACATATCCAGGGTTCTCTCCAGCCTTCGGGTCGTTGCCTCATCCTCCACGAGCATGGCCACCCGCATATTTTCTTCCACCGTAAGCCCACCGAAGATCCCCATATTTTCCGGGACAAAGCCGATCCCCATCCGGGCGATCTGATAGGACTTCTTCTTCTGGATTTCCTCCCCCTTGAAAAGGATTTTTCCCTCAGAGGGAGGAAGGAGGCCGATGACGGTCCTCAGAGCAGTGCTCTTTCCCGCCCCGTTACGGCCGATAAGGACCGTCACTGCATGGGCCTTCGCCTCAAAAGAGACCCCTTGAAGGATGTGGTGCTGACCGATAAAGGTGTGAGCCTTTTCAACCTTTAGAATGGCATCATTCACGCTTCGCTCCTCCTCCAAGATAGGCCTCCTGGACTGCATCGCTTTTGCTGATCTCTTCCGGATCACCGTCGGCGATCAGCCTTCCCTCCTGAAGGACAGCAATGGTGTCCGACAGGGTCATGATCATATCCATCTTGTGTTCCACAAGGAGCATGGTCCGGTCTCCGGCCTCCTTGATCCTCTGAAGTATCTCCAGTATGGCGGGGACTTCCTCCTGGCCCATGCCGGCCGTGGGTTCATCCAGGAACAGGATCTCCGGTTCAAGGGCCAGGAGGATGGCGATTTCGAGTTTTCGCTGCTCCCCATGGGTCAGAGCGCTTGCCAAAACAGGCCACTTTTCTTCCAAAAGGACTTCTTTAAGGATGGAATAGGCCTCATCCTCCACACCGGAGAAATGGAGATAGTTTCTCCAGAAGTTAAGTCCGAACCCTTTCCTTGACTGGATAGCCACCCGTACGTTCTCCAGAACGGTCAAAAGTGGAAAGATATTGGTCAATTGAAAGGATCGACCCATTCCCAGGCGCGTCCTCGCTACGGCACTCAGACGTGTAATATCCTTCCCTTTTAGATAGACCTTGCCCTCGCTCGGCCTGTACTGACCGGTCATCAGGTTGAACAGGGTGGTCTTCCCTGCCCCGTTTGGCCCGATAATGGACTTCAGGACAAAGGGCTCGATCCGGAGGTTCACATGGTCCACGGCCACATGCCCGCCGAAGCGGATGGTCAGATTTTTTGTCTCTATGATGGGATCTGCGTTCTTCTCAGGCATCGTTATTCTGGAATTTTATCCCAGCTCCTTCAGCAACTCAATAAGCTCGGGTAACTTCGCTTTTGTCATAATGCTGTCCATACACATTTATGGAGGTGGGACCTGAACACCTCTCTCAGTATCTATCTGCCCCTCCTTTGCGAGCCGGCGGCCGCCGGGAGCGCAAAGGGAGAGGGGGGGCGGAATCAAGATACTATCTCTTGTTCATGATTGGCGGGGCCGTCTCCTCCATTGACAGCTCCTTGGTGAGTACGGGGATGGCCCATTCCACATCCGGTTTCACGTCGAGCTGAAAGGCGAACATTACCTGAAGGGCCTGATGATCCTCCTTGCGGAACTTCATATTTCCCTTGGGCGTCATGAAGGTCATACCCTCCATGGCCTTGATGAGCATCTCCGTGTCCGTGCCTCCCGCCTTTGTAATGCCTGAGACAACGGCACTGGCCGCCGCAAAGCCGCCGCAGGTGAAGAAGTCCGGCGGTTCTTTAAAGCGCTTGTAGTGTTCTTTCACCAGCCAGTCGTTCACGGGATTTTTCGGGTTCTCATAGTAATAGTAAATCGAACCCCTCATCCCTTTGAGCGGTTTCATCACCTTAAGGGCGGCCAGGACATTTCCTCCGCTGGTGATCTCGATGCCGTATTTATCAAGCCCGGCCGATATCAACTGGGGAATAGGCCCACCCTTTCCGGCCCAAATGACAAAGACATACTTGGGCTTCGGTTTATCCTTCAAGGCCTCAATAATCCTCTGGACGGGAGCCGTGAAATCCGTGCCCTTTGGATCCGCATACTCCTCATGGACTATCTTTGCGCCGAGTTTCTCAGCAGCCTTCTTGTAAGCGGCGACGCCGTCTTTGCCAAATGCGTAGTCCTGGGCTATGGTGGCGATGCTGACTCCGGGCTTGGATATGGCCGTTGCATTTGAAATGGCATCCTGCCCGGAATTCCGACCCGTCCGGAATATGTACCGGTTCCAGTGCGAACCCGTAATGGCATCGGCAACCGCAGGCTCCACGATCAGGATCTTCTTGAACTCTTTTGCCACGGGAAGCACCGCCAGGGCCACGCCGCTGCTCGTCGGCCCTATTGCCAGATCCACCTTATCGTCGCTGTAGAGCTTGGTGAGGAGCATCTTGGCCCTCGCGGCCTTGAGCTG
Source organism: Deltaproteobacteria bacterium (assembly GCA_019307165.1). Taxonomy (GTDB): domain Bacteria; phylum Desulfobacterota; class DSM-4660; order Desulfatiglandales; family Desulfatiglandaceae; genus JAFDKD01. Next base: position 2,911 of record JAFDKD010000213.1, read on the forward strand.
CGTGTCCTCAACAAACAGCTTCACATCCCTTCCCATGATCTTATTGGTCCCCTTGGTGAAATACTCCAGCCCCATTTTAAAGCCGGTGACCTCGGCCTTTCCGTAGATCTCATAGGGTCCGCTCAAGCCCTGCATGATCCCGATCTTGATGGGGTCCGCCGACATGGCCGGCTGTGAAAAAAAGAACAATGCCAAGACAGCCATGGCCAACAAGCAACCGATTTTCTTTGCTTTCATGCTTCTTCTCCTTTTTTGGGTGTATGGGTTTGTACGCGAATGCGCCCATCTTGCCTAAGCCATTTAATTACATAAATATTTCGGTATATTTGGTGTTAAACATAAGGGGTTGAAATTTGTTGGTTTTCAAATTTGATGGTCTCTTAAAAAGTCTCCAAGGCCGTCACTCCCCGCCAAAAAGCGGCGGGATCTTCGACCCGCGAAGGCGGGAGTCCGGAAGTGGTTGATTTTCCGTACGTAATACTTTGATCAAATACTACGCATATAAAGCCTAAATTAAAATGTCAAGTATATTTTTATATTTATTAACTATATTTTGAACCATTGTAATCCTTAAAAGACTATATAATAAATAAATATCGATGTTTTAATAAAGTTTATCAGTCAAATTTTGGCACTTTCCCGGAATTTTTTTGGGCGCATAACCGCGTATGCAGATGGAAACCATGAAGTGGCGGGGCCCCAACATGGGCGTCATGAAAGGAATTTTCATGATCATATCAGCTACCTGGTCGAGGGTGACATAGGCGCTTTTTCCCGTATCGTATAGCAGACGGAAAAAATGGTCAACATGGCCTTGGAACAGGCCACCTGGCTGTCAGAGGAAGGCAAGAAGGTTATCGGCCAGTGGGTCAAGGCCTATCGGGTTGTGGGGATTTCAAAAAGACGGTTAACGACAATTACAAAAAAGAGGATGAGGATTATGACTTGGATTCGGCTTTTTCATGGGGTGGATTGGGGACATTCCTGATCATCGGCAAGGTGCCGGATGTGATGCGCCGAGGAGCGACCGAAGGCAATCCGCCTCAGGCGGACAGGCGCAGCTGCTTGTTTTTTTGCATCCTGCGTCTTCTCAGCGGGAAGAAGGCGCCTTGATGGTGGTTCAGGGTGCCGGTACATTTCTTTTGCAAAGGATCTATACGTGTGATAAATATGAAAAAATGGCTGGAAACAAATGGGACGACCACTTCACGCGTCGGGCCAGGGAGGAAAAATGGCGGGCCCGATCCGTTTACAAGCTTGAGGAAATAGACAGAAAATTTCACCTGATTCGCCGGGGGGATCGAATACTGGATCTGGGATGTTCTCCCGGTTCCTGGTCCCAATACGCACTGAAAAAGGTGGGGCCGGGAGGCCGGGTGTCAGGGCTGGATCTGACGCGGCCGGCTGATTTCCCAAGTAAAAATTTCAGCTTCATCCATGGGGACATCTTTTCCTTCGACCTCTCCGATCTGGTTCAACAGGTAGGCCCGAGAAATGCGGTCATCAGCGATATGGCGCCCCAAACCAGCGGCATTCGGGCCGCCGATACCGGCCGGTCTCTGGAACTGGCCCGAAGGGCGCTCGATATCGCGATCGTTCTTCTTAAAGGCAGCGGCAACTTTGTATGCAAGATACTCGAGGGCGAGGACCTAAAGCCCTTCCGAAACCGGGTTGGACAATACTTCAGGCAGGTCCGCCCGTTCAGGCCTGCCGCCGTCAGAAAACGGAGCAGGGAGGTCTATGTGATCGGGTTGGGGTATAGAAGTAAATAGGTTGAGGTTAAGGCTGAGGTTGAGGAAAAAGGCGAAAGCCAACCGACGCTGACTCCCGCGAACCGGGATCTGCAATAATCCGAAAGGACCCGGTTTAGCAAACGGTATAAAGAACCTTTTTTACAGGAGGTCAACATATGTCAGGCCACTCAAAATGGAGTTCCATCAAACATAAGAAAGGCGCCGCGGATGCCAAGCGGGGCAAGATTTTTACCAAACTGATTCGCGAAATTACCGTGGCCGCGCGTATGGGGGGAGGGGACCCCGATGGCAATCCGCGCCTGAGGGCGGCCATTGCGGCGGCCAAAGCGGAAAACATGCCCAAGGAAAATATCGACAGAGGCATCAAAAAGGGCACAGGAGAACTGGAAGGCGTCAATTACGAGGAAACCAGTTACGAGGGATACGGTCCCGGGGGTGTGGCCGTGCTCGTGGACTGTCTTACGGACAACAAGAACCGATCCGTCGCCGATATCAAACATCAGTTCGAGAGAAATGGGGGCAGCCTGGGAGAGCCGGGATGCGTCGCATGGATATTTGAACAGAAAGGCCTGATTGTCCTGGAAAGAGACAGCGTGGATGAGGAACAGCTGCTGGACCTGGCCCTCGAGGCCGGGGCCGAGGATGTCAGGGAAGAAGAGACCGAATTTGAGGTGATCACAGATCCTTCGGACTTCGAAGCGGTCAAACAGGCCATCGAAGACGCGAACATGGCCTATACGGTCGGGGAAGTGACCAAGATTCCCAAAAACACGGTGAAGCTGGAAGGCAAAAAAGCCCGGCAGATGGTGAATCTGATGCAGGCACTGGAAGACCACGACGATGTCAGTACCGTATACGCCAACTTCGACATCCCCGACGATGTCATGGAGGCATTGAGCTGATGCTGGTGCTTGGGGTCGATCCGGGGTCCCACGTCACCGGATTCGGCCTGGTAAAGAAGGAAAAAAGCGTGTTGACCTGTATCCATGCGGGTCAAATCACCTCTACCGCCAAAACCCCTTTTTATCATCGTATCCACAAGATTTACAAAGCCATGGTCGATATCATGGGGCGCTACGAACCCCGGGAGATGGCCATCGAGGATGTTTTTTACGCCAAAAACATCCAAAGTTCCCTGAAACTGGGCCATGCCCGGGGCGCGGTGCTCATTGCAGCGGTGGAGTGCGGCGTCCGGATCTTCGAATACACGCCCCTGGAGATCAAGAAATCGGTCGTGGGCTACGGCAGGGCCTCGAAGGCGCAGGTGGGGGCCATGGTCCGGATAATCATGAAACTGAAAACCCGGATCGGCACGGACACGTCCGACGCCCTGGCCCCGAAGAAACCGAACGGGTGAGCCTCCACATCCACAACCATGTGCGCGAGGACGCGTTCCTGCTGTTCGGTTTCCGTACGCGGCTGGAAAAGGATGTTTTTCTCATGCTGATTTCCATCTCGGGCATCGGCCCCAAGCTGGCGGTCAACATTCTTTCCGGGATCGGTGCCGAAGACCTGTTGGACGCCGTAGCCGCGGGGGAAGCGGCCCGCGTGCAGGCCGTTCCGGGGGTGGGCAAAAAGACGGCGGAACGAATCACCCTGGAACTGAAGGACAAGGCGGCTCGACTGGTAGGAGAAGGGGAGGTGGTCCGTCATGCGCCGCCCGGGGAAGCCGGCGCGCGGCTTGGGGAAGATGCCCTGTCCGCCCTTCTCAACCTGGGCTACTCCGCCAAGGCTGCCCGAAAGGCCGTTGACAAAGGGCTGGCGGAGGGCGAGGCGTCTTCGCTTGAGGCCTTGATCCGCAAGGCCCTTCGAATCCTGGCATAACAATGGAAGAGCGAATCATCGATCCCGAACCCGTGGTCGAAGACATACCCGCGGAGATCAGCCTGCGCCCCAGGACCCTTGACGAATACGTGGGCCAGAACGAGATGAAGCGGAACCTCCGGGTGTTCATCGAGGCGGCCCGGGGCCGGTCCGAGGCCTTGGACCACGTCCTGTTCCACGGCAACCCGGGGCTGGGCAAGACCTCCCTCGCCCACATCATCTCCAACGAGTTGGACGTCAACATCCGGAGCACCTCCGGGCCGGTCATCGAGAAATCCGGGGACCTGGCCGCCATTCTCACCAGTCTCGAACCCAAAGACGTTCTGTTCATCGACGAGATTCACCGGCTCAACCACGTGGTGGAGGAGATCCTCTATCCGGCCATGGAGGATTATGAACTGGACATCATCATCGGCCAGGGCCCGTCGGCCCGGATCATGAAGATCCCGCTCCCGCCGTTCACCCTGGTGGGCGCCACCACCCGAGCCGGTCTCCTCAGCCCACCCTTGAGAGACCGTTTCGGTGTTATCCTGCGCGTAGAGTTCTACGCCCCCGAAGATCTCCAGTGCATTGTCACTCGATCCGCCAAACTTCTGGATATCCCCATCAAGGAGGACGGGGCCATTGAGATCGCCCGGCGATCGCGCGGCACGCCCAGGGTGGCCAACCGGCTCCTCCGCAGGGTCAGGGATTTCGCCCAGGTTAAGGCGGATGGGATCATCACCAAGAAGGTGGCGGACAATGCCCTCCACATGCTGGAGGTGGACAAAAAAGGCCTGGACAAGATGGATCGCCACATCATCCTCACCATCATCGAGAAATTCGACGGGGGGCCCATCGGCCTCAGCAGCCTGTCCGCCGCGGTCAGCGAGGAAAAGGACACCCTGGAGGACGTGTACGAGCCGTTTCTCATTCAAAAGGGGTTTATCAAAAGGACGCCCCAGGGAAGGGTGACCACCCGCCGCGCCTATGAGCACTTGGGGCTGAAGATGGTGCATGGGACCGCCAAGCGTCAGGGGAAGTTGTTCTGAAGAACATGGCGCCGGGTGCCGGAAATAGGAGGCGATGCTTGAGAACTCCGGTTCCGGCGAGCATAAACATGCTTAAACTGGATATCCCTTGTTTTAGTGGTTAACGTGATCTAAAATGACCGGAATGACTAACACTATAATAACCATAGTATATTCCCTTGCATTTTCGATCGGCTTCCTTTTTTCAACGCCCGCGGCCTCCGGTCGGGAACCTGAGGATTTCGCTCAAGCGCGGGAGCGGATGGTCAAGGAGCAACTTGAGGCCAGGGGAATCAGCGATCCGGCGGTCCTTGCCGCCATGAGGCGGGTCCCCAGGCACCTGTTCGTGCCGCCGTCCCAGGGCTCCCTGGCCTACGGCGACTTCCCGCTTCCCATCGGCGAGGGGCAGACCATTTCGCAACCTTATGTGGTGGCCTTTATGACGGAGGCCCTGGCCTTGAAATCCGACCACAGGGTCCTGGAAATCGGAACCGGGTCCGGATATCAGGCGGCCGTTCTGGGCGAGTTGGTCAAAGACGTATACACGGTTGAAATTATCAAGAAACTGGGAGAACAAGCCAGGAAAACGCTGATCCGGCTGGGCTATGGAAACGTCCACGTAAAAATCGGGGACGGCTACGCGGGCTGGCCGAAAGCCGCCCCATTCGATGCGGTCATCGTGACCTGCGCGCCCGAAGCGGTGCCCCCGGCCCTGGTGGATCAACTCAGGGAAGGGGGAAAGATGATCATTCCCGTGGGTGCGAGGGGAGGCGTTCAAAGGCTTGAATGGGGCGTGAAGAAAAACGGCCGATTGAAAACGGAAAATACCATGTATGTGCGGTTTGTGCCCATGGTAAGGAAGGGGGAGTAAAGGTCAAGGTTGAGGTCGAGGTTGAGAAAACAAGATAGGTTGAGATTAAGGTTAAGGCTGAGATATTGATTCCATCTGAAAAACCTGGTCCTCTCCCGCAGGGCGGGATCTTCGACACCTAATGGGTGCATCACTTACAGGACTTGGACATTGCACGGCCCCCTATGGGGGCGGCCTAAAAGCCGGGCGTGCCGCGGCGAAGTTGCTCTTTAGCGAAGCCGGGTCCTGTGGGCCCGGATCTTTACTCCTTTATGGATGGGACGTCTCGGAAATTCTACAACTTATTTAAATTATAGTTCTTTTGGCGGCTGTTGTCGTTTCTAAGCCACATGGAATGATGGAATAGTGGAATGTTGGAATGCTGGGTATGGGATGACCAAATGACGAAAAAGACATTGTCGGAACGCCTTTCCGCATTTGTGGCGGGTCTTGTCTACGAAGACCTGTCGTCGGATCAGATCACCAAGATCAAGATGTATTTCCTCGACTGGCTGGGGTCGGCCATCGCCGGTGGGAATGAACCGCCGGTAAGGATGATGTTGAACATGGTCCGCGCCCTGGGAGGGAACCCCGAGGCCACGATCATACCGGACGGGTCCAGGACGAACTGCCTGCTGGCGGCGCTGGTCAACGGCGCGGCATCGCACGTGGTCGAAATGGACGACCTGCACAGGGAATCCATTTTTCATCCCGCCGCCGCCATCATACCCGCGGTTTTCGCCGCCGCGGAACGCACGCACGCATCAGGCCGGGACATGATCGTCGGACTGGCGGCGGGTTACGAGGTCGGCATCCGCCTGGCCCTGGCCGCCGGTCCCGGGCACTACCGCTACTGGCATACCACGGCCACGTGCGGGACATTCGGCGCGGCGGCCGGTTCGGCCGCCATCCTCGGGCTGGACGCCGCCCGGACGGCATGGGCCCTGGGCTCGGCCGGCACCCAGGCGGCGGGCCTGTGGGAATTCCTGGTGGAAAGCGCCATGAGCAAGCAGCTGCACACGGGCAAGGCCGCCTTCAACGGGCTTTTGTCTTCCCTCCTGGCGGCGGAGGGGTTTACGGGGGCGCGGGGCATATTGGAAGGGGAAAAGGGTTTCTTCAATGCCATGTCCCCCGACGCCGACCCCTCCGGGTGCCTGAGGGGGCTGGGCACCGACTTTCTCTTCGAACGCAATTCCCTCAAGTACCGCGCCTCTTGCGGCCATACGCACTCGAGCATCGAGGCCCTGCTGGAAGCCACCGGGGGAAGGCCCATGGACCCGGCGCTCATTCATGAGGTGGATGTCCATGTCTACCCCGAGGCCATCGATCTGCTGGGCAAGGTGGCGCCGACAACACCCTATATCGCCAAATTCAACTTCCCCTTCTGCGTTGCCACCGCCCTCATTCACGGTCGCGTTGCCCCAATCGATTTCACCGAGGCCCGCCTAAACGACCCGGACATCAACCAACTGATGGAAAAAGTCCGGCTCCACGGCGACCCTGAACTGGGACGGGCGTATCCTGCCAAATGGCCGGCCCGTGTGGTTATTCGTCTGTCGGACGGCAAGCGTCTGGAAGGGGCCTGTGAATATCCGAAAGGCGACCCGGAAAACCCTTTGACGGAGCGGGATCTGATCGGAAAATTCAAAGATCTTACCGCCGGACTGGTTCCCAACGATGAAGCCGCCGCCCTGATCGAGAGGGCCCTGAACATGGAAAACCAGAGTCGAATGAACCTGCTTTTTAGCTCCCTGTAAAAACCAACGTCCTATGGGCGGGGTTTCTTTCCGGTGCGCCAAGAAAACGATTGATTTTATATTCCATCTGTGATCCTAATCCGGGCTCGTCCGCTCAATTTTAATAAAAATCCCATAGAAAGGTAAACGAACATGCTGAAAATAAGGAAATTTGGATTACTGATCATATTGGTGCTGTTGGCGATGCTTTACGCTCTACCCTCGGCAACGGCACAGTATAAACAGGACAAAGGGGTTATTGCCGCAACGGTG
>JAFDKD010000944.1 GCA_019307165.1 Deltaproteobacteria bacterium
CCTGAACACTGACACCTGAAACCTTATTTCCGCATTGGCATAGACAGATAACTCTGACCTGGCCCAGAGGCCCAGGTTTTGCAGATGGAATAAATGTAGGTCTGTAACTCGAATATTCAATATCGATATTCGATATTCTTGGCAATCTGAAAAATTGGCAGCCTAAGTTCGTGCAGTTCTACCCGGCTCAGACGACCCTCACACCATAAAACCGGCCCGGCAACCCCTCCCGATCCGCCTTCATCGCCTTGGGCAGCGCATCCAGGATCGTCTGGGCGGTGATGCCGTCGGCTCCCGTCTCCTCTGCGGCCAAGTCTCCGGCAAGCCCGTGGACGAACACGCCTTTTCGGACGGCGTCCCCGATGGGGAGCCCCAGTCCGAACATGGCCGCGATGGTCCCCGTGAGCACGTCCCCGGAGCCTGCCGTGGCCATGCCGGAATTGCCGGTCATGTTGATAAAGACCCGTTCGTCAGGATAGCCGACGAGCGAATGGGCGCCTTTGAGCACCACATAACACCCGAGTTCCGCCGCCGTCTTTTGCAGCACGGCCACCTTGTCGGCATCGATATCCGCCACGGGTCTGCCCGCGATCCTGGACATCTCCCCCAGATGGGGTGTCAGGATAGTCTCCGCTCGCCGCCCCTTCAGCATATCCGGATTGTCGCAGACGGCGGAAATGCCATCCCCGTCGATCAGCAGCGGCTTAGCGATTCCCCCGACCAGGGACAGGACCAGTTCGCGGGTTTCCGCGTCCAGGGAAAGGCCGGGGCCCACGACCACCATGTCCGCCTTCTCCGACAACGCCATGAGGGAGGGGAGGTTTTCCATGCCGATGCTTCCGGTCGTCGTCTCGGCCATGGGCACGAAAACCATCTCGTTCCCTTTGGCCGCAATTGCGGGAATGACGGAATGCGGCGCCGCAAGGCGGCTGTATCCGCCGCCCGCTTTCATAAACGAGAGGGCCGCAAAATAGGGGGCGCCGTAATAATCCGCCGCCCCCGATACGAACAGGACGTCGCCGAAGTCTCCCTTATGCCCCCACGCGGTACGAGGCGGCAGCGGCGGGGGGTGATTGATTTCGACTTTCAGGGCGTCGGCATCGTGGAGCGATGGCGGAAAAGAGATATGGGTCACATAAAGGTCCCCGCACAGGGCATAGCCGGGATAGAGCAGGTTGCCGATTTTGGGGAGGCCGAAACTCACCGTTACATTCGCAGACACGGCCTTTCCCATCACATGGCCCGTATCCCCGTTGACCCCTGAAGGAATATCCACGCCGACCACCGGTTTCCCCGATTCATTGACCGCGTCGATCACGTCGCCGTAAATCCCGCCCACATCGCGCGCGAGCCCGGTCCCGAAAACGGCGTCCACGATGACGTCGCAATGGGACACCGCCCAACGGATTTCGGATGCGTCCTCGATTGACTTCACGTCCAGGGGCATGCCGGCGATAATATCCAGGTTCAATCCGGCGGCGCCCTTGAACCGGTTTTTGTCTCCCAGGATGAACACCCTCGCGTCGCCGCCGTTCGAGTGGACCTTCCGCGCCACCACGAATCCGTCCCCGCCATTGTTGCCGAGCCCGCAGAAGATAACAAACCGCTTTCCGGCGATGCCGAAACGGTCGCGCATGACCGCGTAGACCGCATCGCCCGCGTTTTCCATCAGGATTTCCTCCCTGATGCCGAAGGTTTCGATGGCGGTCCGGTCAAGGTCCCTCATTTCCGTAACGCTGCTGACTTTCATTGTCGCCTCCAAGCCGGTCGGGCCGGTCCGTTTGGCTTAAAGAATAGTTTACTGAGCGGCGGATGTCAAAACGGCCACAGGGCGGACCCGGCTTCGCTAAAGAGCAGCTACGCCGTGGCAAGGGGCGGAGGGCGGACCCGGCTTCGCTAGAGTTCAGCTTCGCCGCTGCACGCCCGGCTTCGCTAAAGGGCAGCGAATACAATCCACCTGTCATTCCCGCATGAATTTGGCGGCCGTTCGGCCCTGAGCTCAC
>JAFDKD010000945.1 GCA_019307165.1 Deltaproteobacteria bacterium
CGGCCAACTCCTGTCCTTCACGGTTACTGGTCTGAACGTCCGCTTAATACTGTAAAGCGGTCGTTTAATTACACGAGATATTAATCCACAGAAACATGGACCAAAAACAATGGGGGAAACAGGCCATGAAATCGGGTGAGGTTAACCCTCGGCTTGGGCACCAATGCAGCCAGCTTGGCTATGAAATCCACAGGCTCGAAGATTACGTGGGTGGTGCCATCGCGATACGGCGTTTTCAGCTCATATCGAATATCGGTATTACTCGAACTGCGACGCGCCTGCGGATTCGTCAAATAAATCTGTCCCCTTTTCTTGCCTCCTTTTCTTGCCTTTTCTTCGGTCCTATGCCCCTCACTTGGATGACTGCTAAAAACGAAAGCGGCTCCCGAAGGAGCCGTCCTCGGCAATCATCTTGCTTAAGAGTTACAGCTACAAATCCGGGTCCATTGCAGGATCGAACGGTAGTTGGTCCAGGTGTTCTATGTATTCCAGCGGATCGAAAGGCAGCTTCTTAAGATCAACTGGCGGCTTGGCCAATGCCTTGACTTCTGGGGACGCGTTGGCAATGCCGGTGAAAGGTATCCCATGTTTCTCCGGTGTGTTTGGATACTTCTTTATCCAAAGTTCATGGCGTACCCTCATACGATCGAACGGCTGCTTGAGATGGATGAGAGGCAGCAGCAACGGCGACGCCTCGCGCGGATCGGACGGTAAGAAGTAGAATGCGGCAGGGATGCCGCTGGCGTCGCCGATAGGGTCGGACGACATCCAGTGTCGCTTGTAATTGCCCTTGACCGTCGCCCCTAAGTTTGGTCCTGCGTAGATGAAAACGTGGTCACGACGACTGTGAGTGTCACCGTTTATAAGAAGGGCCGATTGGTCCACGCCATCCACGATGCGGTCGGTTGGAATATGTTGTAGGGCACCGCCCAAACGGGCAAACGTCGTGTACAAATCGGTTTCGTGGAGGATGTCGCCGACAATCTGGGGTTTAATCGTTCCCGGCCACCACGCCTGGGCCGCAACACGGACGCCACCCTCAAGGAAGTCGCCTTTGCCGCCACGAAAGATGGTTTCGGCCCAACCTCCGGCTGGCGGAGGATGGTGACTCATGGGGCCGTTATCCGCCATGGCAACGATCAGGGTGTTTTCGGCGATGCCCAGTTCCCGCAGTTTCGCCATGACATTGCCGACGAGCGGATCGACAATCCCCTGTAACCCGTCCTGCAACATACTGCGGGACACCGAGATCTTTTCAGGTTTGGCAAGGGGAGTCATGGTCATATGCGGCCAGTGTGTGATGTAGAACGGTTTGCCCGCCTTCGCTTGCCGTTCAATGAAGTCCAGAGTCCGGCGCTGGGCCTCCGCATCTGCTGCGGCATACGTTTCGACAGTGTTGTCTTTCCATTGGAGAGTCTTTCCACCCTTGGTCCCCTCCGCGACCATCACCCAGCCGTTACCCTTGGTTATAAATGTATCGTCGAGTTTATAGGGGTCTTTCGGGAGCATGTCTTCGTACATGCCTATCGAACTATTGCTCGCTTCGCCCTTACGAGTCCATATTTGAACGATCTGGTTATAAGACGTGTAGAATGTCTCATCGAATCCCTGGTTTTCAGGATAGCTCTCCTCAATGTCCCCGAGGTGCCACTTACCGTGAAAGGCGGTTGCGTAGCCCTCCTTGGAAAGCACCTCCGCGATGGTCACTTCCGTATCGCGCAACCCATGAGACTCGCGTAGCATGCCGATGTTGTACATGCCGTTTCGAATCGGAAGGCGGCCTGTCATGACGGCGGCACGGCTGGGCGTGCAGCCGACCTCCGTGTACATTCGCGTGAAAAGAATGCCTTCGCTTGCCATCTTGTTGAGACTGGGCGTTTCAAATCCACGGATTTTTTGAATGGCGGGGATGCCGATGTCGCCAAAGGCCGTGTCGTCCCACATGATGTGGATGATGTTCGGTGGCGTGCCGAATTTTTTCTTTAGCTCGGCCAGTTTTGTCGTCCCACATGATGTGGATGATGTTCGGTGGCGTGCCGAATTTTTTCTTTAGCTCGGCCAGTTTTTTATCGAGTCCGATGTCCTCGGCAGCCCATTTCTCACCGTTCTGGGCATCGAGAATGTAGTACTCGGCATCGTGAACAATGTCCTTGGCCGAGGCGGGCCCGGCAAGAGCAATTACCAGGGCAGGAATCAGCCCTAACGTCGTAAAAACCTTTTTACTATTCAATGTATCATCTCCTTTTTTGATTCTGGGTCGCCATCTCGATCAATAGCGCTGATTTATAGTCGGGCAATAACACCATGAGACTGGACAGGGTCTATACTACGCAAATAGTAGCTGAATCTAAGCTGTCAGCGGTATCAAAAAAACGAAAATCGGAGCCTGAATGAACCCCGGTGCACCCAATCATGCCTGAGCACTATTCACTCCTGCGGCAATTCGACGATTTCGAAGCATTTACCGCATCTTTGCGTGGCTATGACATTGAGCTACAACAACTCGATCGCGGCCGTTTCACAGCCACATCACAGCAGGTTGTAAGTGGTGCTGTTCTACTCAGTCATTTCATCGCTACGCGTCGTCTGGAAGTGCAGGGAAATCCACCGGCGAACCTTAGAACGTTCGGTATTCCTACCGAGCAATGCCAGCATTTCGTCTGGCGCGACCAACCCAGCGATGGCAATACCATTCAGATTTATCGTGACGTCACAGAACTGGAAATGGTAACGCAGCCGTTTTTCGAAGCCATTGACCTGTCGATCCCGGAGG
>JAFDKD010000214.1 GCA_019307165.1 Deltaproteobacteria bacterium
CTTCTTGGGTTTCGCTGCCGTGTCGGCGTCCGGCTGGAACCTGAGCACTTCGGTGAAGATGAACTTGTCGCAGGCCGAGACAAACGCCTTCGGTGTTTTTTTCTCCCCGAAACCATAAACAAGCACACCCTCTTCTCTGATGCGGGCGGCAAGCCGGGTGAAGTCGCTGTCGCTGGAAACCAGACAGAAGCCGTCGAACCGTTTCGTGTAGAGCAGGTCCATGGCGTCGATCATCATGGCGCTGTCCGTTGCGTTTTTCCCGACCGTGTAGCGAAACTGCTGCACCGGCTGGATGGAATGGTCCAGCAGTACTTTTTTCCACCCGCCAAGGCTGGGTGTCGTCCAGTCGCCGTAGATGCGCTTGACGCTGGCCACCCCGTACTTGGCCACTTCGGACAGCAGTGCTTCGGTGATGGAAGGCTGGGCATTGTCGGCGTCGATCAACACGGCAAGCATGTCCTGCGGGTGTTTGGTGTCGTTCATGGGATGTTCCTCCAAAAAAGGCACTGCCAATGTCTCGGCGAATACCGTCATGTCTGTGAAACAGGTCATAAGAAGCCGGGTTTTTTGAAATCCTGCATGCGGCCCCCAATGACATGCTCAATAATTAGTCAAACGCCATTTCCGTTTTCCATTCCTTCCACACATTGCCCACCAGGTCCGGTCCGGGCTTGAGCGTCTTTTTTCCCGGCCGCCAGCCCGACGGCGTTGCCTCCGTCCCTTTGGACGCCCTCACCAGTTGAAAGGCCTGGACCTGCCGGAAGCTTTCGTTCACGTTTCTCCCCACCGGCGGGGTCAGCACCTCGTATCCCTGGATAAGGCCGTCCGGGTCGATGATGAAACGCCCCCGCGTTTCGACCCCGGCATCCTCGTCGTAAATGCCGTAAATTTTCCCCACTCTTCCGCCTGCATCGGACAGCATGGCAAACGGAACGCCGCCTTCCACCATTTTGGACAATTCGTGGTCGTCCCACATCTTGTGCACGAACATGCTGTCGATGCTCATGGACAGAATTTCCACGCCCAGCTCCTGGAATTCGGGATATTTTTCGGCAACTGCCGAAATTTCCGTAGCTCAGACAAAGGTAAAGTCACCGGGGTAAAAGCAAAGAAGGACCCATTTTCCCAGGTATTCCGACAGTTGTACATTGATAAACTGACCTTTCTGATATCCCGGCGCGGTAAAATCGGGCGCCTTTTTTCCCACCTGTATCATGCTGGACACCTCCTTGACTTCCTGTTTTTCTTTCGGTGCGGGGTCCGTTGTCTTTTCGCCTACCGGGCCCCCCGTGGGCCTGGCGCATCCTGCCTTGATTTTCTCCGCCATAGGCGCCTCCTTGTTTCTGGTTCAGGGTTCAAGGTTGTTGGTTGCGGGTTAGGGGCATTGAAAATTGAAGATTGAAAATTGAAAATTGCGAGGGAAGTGCGAAAGGATTTCTCCTCACCTGAACACTGGAACCGTTTTCCGCCCCTCGTTATTTATTTCTGCATTCCAAAATCCCCCTCCCACCTTCACCCTATCATTAAAGTCGCTTTACCAAAATAAGCTATATTGTTTTGAGTGATATGGTCAAGCCAAAACCTCCGGAACGGAAGCACAGGCCGGTCCTCAGGCTTCCCATTTTCCCGAATATCCACTATGTTGGGGGCAATCTTTTTGGATTGAAACTTGACAGGCTGTTGCTCAAAACGGTGCCGGAAGTTTTTTAACTTATTGATAAAAAAGATAATTCTTGACTTAACAATTAAACTGCGACATTAAAGAAAGGGGCATGACTAGAACAGGGATCTGTTTCTGAACATTTTCAACAGCGCCCGGCATAGGTCATTTCCCCTGTGGTTAAACCTGATTTCACATGCCTTCAGGTGATAGAGGAAGACAGGTTTTCTCATTTCCCTAAAGCGGCTGGGCCTCGAATCGGCATAGCCCCAAAAACTTTCAATAAGCTGCTCGTACCGGGAGTAACCCATTGGATATTATCATTGAAAAGCGCGATAACGCCTGTTTCGTTCGCCCGGCCGGGGAAATTGATGCCGTCACCTGTACCGTTTTGGCTGAGCGGATGAACGAGTTGATAGAAACCGGCGCGACCCGGCTGTTGCTCGATTTGGAAAAGGTGCGCCACATCAGCAGCGCAGGGCTTCGCGTCATGCTGCAGATCGCCCAGCGTCTCCGTGACGATGGGCGTTTTGTCGTTTTATGCAGTAACGAGAGCGTCAGACATATTCTGGACGTGGCCGGGTTTACGAAAATCATCGACATGCACGACTCCACGGAAAACGCCGAGACCGCCTTGCGGCGGGGAAAGGTATCGTGAGACGGGCAAGGCTTTCGTCATATGGCCGCGCCCTATACATTGAATATTGAACATTGAGTTATAAATGAACATAGGCAATTTTCTGGACGTTTCCGAATTCCGTTATCCGGACAAGACCGCCGTCGTTTTTAAAAACCGGCGTTACACCTTCAGCCAGGTCAAAGACCGCGTGCAGCGGCTCATGAAAGGGTTGGCCGGGTTGGGGGTCAAAAAGGGAGACCGGGTGGCCGCGCTCATGTGGAACAGCGCGGAAATGATGGAGATCAACCTGGCGGCCATGCGGCTGGGGGCTGTCTTCGCCCCGATGAATTTTCGCTTCAAGGCGCAGGAACTGGCCTATGTGGTGGAAAACGCCCGGCCCTCGGTGCTGGTGACTGATGACGTGTGCCGGGAACCGGCAGCCGAAGTGCTGCCCCCATTGCTGGAAGCGGGATGTCTTTTCAGCACCTCGCCCCGGGCCGGAGCGGAATTTCGGCCCTATGAAAGCCTGATAGAAGAAAACACCGCTTTTGACGGGTCCGTATCGGTGACGGGAGACGATCCCTGCCAGCTCCTCTATACCTCGGGCACCACGGCGCGGCCCAAAGGCGTGATTTTGAGCCATGACAACGTGATGTGGAACGCCTTCAACATGATCCATGCGCGCGGTGACTCATCCGATGACGTGTCCCTGGTGGTGGGGCCCCTGTTTCACGCGGCGGCCCTCAACAGCCATTACGTCCCCCGCCTTGCCCTGGGGGCCACGTTGATCATCATGGATAAGTTCGAATCCGACGTCATGATGTCCTTGATCCAGACGGAAAGGGCCACCATCGTTCCGGGTAACCCCACCCTGTTCATCATGCTGCTGGAGCACTGTGCCGGCAGGCGTTACGATACGTCCACCGTTACCAAGCTCACCTCGGGCTCTGACAAACTTCCCGATCACATCAAAAAGGAATTGATGCGTCTGTTTCCCAATGCCGAGGGGGTGTACGATATCTATGGACTCACCGAGGGCGGGCCGTGCCTGACGCTTCTGGATGCCCGGGATTCCCTCAGAAAGACCGCCTGTGTAGGACTGCCGCTTCCCTTCGTTCAGATCCGTCTGCTGGACGATAACGGGCGCCCGGTTTCCACGGGCGAGCCGGGCGAAATCGTGGCCAAGGGCCCCAATGTCATGACCGGGTATTACGGCATGCCGGAGGCGACCGCCGAGGCCATTCGCGACGACTGGCTGTATACGGGCGACCTGGCCCGCGCGGACGAAGAGGGGTTTCTCTATATCGTCGACCGGAAAAAAGACATGATCGTAACGGGCGGCGAGAACGTGGCCGCCCGCGAAGTGGAAGAGGTCCTTTTCACCCATCCCGACATACTCAAGGCGGCGGTCCTGGGCATGCCCGACCCCAAATGGGGGGAAAGGGTGACCGCGGCGGTGGTGCTCCGCCGGGGGCGCGATGCCTCGGCTGACGAGATCCGGGAGTTTCTCAAAGAACGCCTGGCCGGGTACAAGGTGCCCAAAGAGATCGTGTTCGTGACGGAATTTCCCGAGAGCGGGGCAGGGAAGGTGCAGAAGAATGTCCTCAAAAAGAGGTTGGGGGGGTAGGCGGCCCGGCGCTCTCTTTCCGGCCGCAACAAACAACTAACAACCGACAACACCCCGCCTGATAACCAATAACCAATAACGGATACCTGCCCATGCACTTCAATTTCCCTTATCCCTCCCAACGCATGCCCCTGTTCGCACGCAACGCGGTGGCCACATCCCAGCCCCTGGCCGCCCAGGCGGGCCTCCGGATGCTCTTGAACGGCGGGAATGCCGTGGACGCGGCCCTGGCCGCTGCCATTGCCCTTACCGTGGTGGAGCCGACAAGCAACGGGCTGGGAAGCGACGCATTTGCCATGGTGTGGGACGACGATCGGCTTTACGGGCTCAACGGGTCCGGCCGGTCCCCGGCCTTGTGGCGTTTCGAGAGATTTTCCGAATTGTCCGAGATGCCTCTGCTGGGCTGGGATTCGGTAACGGTCCCCGGCGCGGTGGACGCCTGGGTTTCCCTTTCGGAGAAGTTCGGCAGGCTGCCCTTTGAAGACCTGTTCGCGCCGGCGGCCCAATACGCCCGCGCGGGCTTTTCCGTATCCCACATAACCGCTCATCGCTGGCAGGAAGCGGAGGACGCATACCGGGGGTTGCCGGAGTTCGGGCGGACTTTTCTTACCGGGGGCCGTGCGCCCCGAGCCGGTGAGGTGTTTCGGTGCGAAGACCAGGCGCGAACCCTGGAAGCCATTGCCGAAAGCAGGGGCGAGGCCTTTTACCGGGGAGAACTGGCCGAGCGGATTGCCGCTTGCAGTAAAGCAGAAGGCGGGGCCATGACCCCGGCGGATCTCGCCGATCATGCCTCCGAATGGGTGGACCCGGTCAGCGTGGAATACCGGGGCCTGAGGCTGCACGAGATACCGCCCAACGGCCAGGGCCTGGCCGCCCTGGTCGCCCTGGGCGTCCTGCGGCATTTCGATCTGCAAGCATACCTTTTGGATTCCGCCGACAGCATTCATCTCCAGATAGAGGCCATGAAAATCGCTTTTGCTGAAGTCCACCGGCATGTTGCGGACCCCGGGTTTATGGAAGTGACCCCGGGGGATCTCCTGGATGAGTCTTTTTTAGAACGGCGGGCGGGCGAAATCCATATGGACCGGGCTGCTCTTCCGATTTCCACGGCGAAGGTCGGCGGGGGCACGGTGTATCTGACCGCTGCGGACGAAAGCGGCATGATGGTATCATTTATTCAGTCCAACTACTGGGGGTTCGGTTCCGGCGTGGTCGTTCCCGGTACCGGCATCAGCCTCCAGAACCGGGGGTGCGGTTTCAATCTGAAGAAGGGGCACCCCAACTGCGTCGATGGCGGCAAGCGGCCGTATCACACCATGATTCCCGCATTTGTCACGAGGGACGGGGCCCCTGTCATGAGCTTCGGCGTGATGGGGGCGCACATGCAACCCCAGGGGCACGTTCAGATGATGGTGAGGATTTTCGATTACCTGCAAAATCCACAGACGGCCCTGGATGCGCCCCGGTGGCATGTGGACGAGGCGTTCCGCGTTTCGCTGGAGGCCGGTTTTTCGGCCGGTGCGGCCGCAGAGCTTGAACGGCGGGGGCACCGGTTCATGGATGATTTCGACACGTCCCTGTTCGGTGGCGGGCAGATCGTTTACCGGCTGGAAGAAGGCTACTGCGCCGCCTCGGATCCAAGAAAAGACGGGCAGGCCGTGGGAGTTTGACAGGCATACGGTTCTCCCTCGGCATGATACATTATAGATCCGGATATCCACGCCTCCAGCTTAGCCAGGCAGGATAATGCTCGAATAGAAGCAGTAATACGCAACCTCTCGCCGAATTTCCTTACCCCCCACATGTTGTGGTCTCCGATTCAGGTTGACATCCCTGGCCTTTTAGGCTTTCATTAAAATGCATTTCATTTATTTCAGGTAATTTAAGGCAACCCAACAGCATAACCTGAACCTTCTGAGAGGAAGCCATGGTTTCACGTCTCCGGAAGGTAGAGATAACCGGAAGCCTCCGAGGGAGAACCATACCCTCTTGGAGGCTTTTTTGTTTGCGGAGGTGATCCCATGGCCCCTGAGGACTTTAAACTCAAGCTCACAGCTG
>JAFDKD010000215.1 GCA_019307165.1 Deltaproteobacteria bacterium
ACAAGGGGTCTGCTTCAGGCCTCTGCAAGTGGCATCCTTGCTGCCAGAGCCATTTCTGAACGATAATTCGTAATCCATCTCTTCTATGGACTTCCGGGACAGGAGGTTTCTTTTTTGCATAGCTATTAAGAAAAATTTATCTATGCTATACGGGGGAATATAACCTATTGATATCCTAATATATAACGCCCATAAAATGATTCCTTTCTATAGGGGATGTGTACATTTTATGAAAGGGCCATGCCTCGCCAAGCCCGCATAGACGCGCCCGGTGCGTTACACCATGTCATATGTCGTGGTATCGGCTGAAAGCCCGTGGGTATGACTTCGACACGCTAGTGGGTGGCGTGGCGAAACTGTTCAAACTGCCGCCGGGAGTGATTCTTGAGCCGAGCAAGAAACCGGAGCAGGTTCGGGCAAGGAGCCTGGTATGTTTTTGGGCCGTTACTGAACTGGGACTTCCCGGCACGGTGGTGGGTAAACGGTTGGGGATTGTCCAGTCGGCAGTAAGCAAGGCGGTAGAGCGGGGCGCCGGATTGGCGTCGGAGCATCATTTCAGCATTGAAGACCCTGGAAACAGATAATTTCATGGGCGTTATAGGATTGTCCCTCTTTTATTAAATTGCCATGTGATTTCAGCCAGTTGAGCCTTCTACATGTAACCACCACCGCAAGATTTGGCCTTCAAGATCAATTATTGGGCTATTGTAGTCTTTTTTCAGAGCATATACTAGATCCTGATTGGATTTTTGGAGCCGATTTATCTTGACTTTTTATAACTTATGCTGTATTTAGCAAGTTTCAATAAGATTTGAAAATCAGGCCGGGGGTGTAAAAACATGATAAAATTGGTTTTTTCCTTGTTATGTTTATTGATTACTTGTTTTTCCAGTAGCGCGTTGGCCGCAACTGTCACCGGAAACGTTACATACGACGGGCCCTGCCCAGGGACAATTTTTGTAGCGGCATTTGAAGGGGCCGAGGAGGGCGATTGTGGGCAAGGGAATATAGCTGCTGAAGTGCGGATATCGAGTCCTGGTCCCTATACTCTCCTTAATATTGGACCAGGATCATATTATATCTGTTCCTGCATGGACACAAACGGTAACGGAACATGTCCTGATGAAGGCGAGCCCGCAGGCGAATACGATAAAAATTTCATAACGATCAATAACCCGGACACTACGGTGACAGAAGTAGATATCGTACTTCCCGATGAAGGCATTTGCCCCCTTCCCTCTCCAATCCCAACCATGACTGAATTTGGAATGATCGCTTTTGTATTGCTTATGGCAGGCTCAGCGATCTGGGTTTTGAGGCGAAGGAAAAGCGAAAACTGAAACCATTAAGACCAAGAACACTCGTGATTGGATAAGGCAGGGTCAGAAACGGCCCTGTCTTTTTTGTCTCTTGGGACTAATGCTATGGCCCAACCCTATCATCTTGCAAATCTGCTTAGATAGCCAAAGGATATCATAATATATATTGTAATTCTAATAAGTTATGATTCTGGCACGCTGTGCGCAGGTTTTCAAGAGAGCCATTCTTGTCGTAATATTAAGATGCTTCGAGCGTAGCGATCGCTGTCGAAACCAACACAGAGGTGAACGAGATGTCGGAAAAATCGGGCCAAGCCACGTTTCAGGACGCTCGCAGTAAAACAGTGGTCTTCCTTGCCCACTGCATTTTAAATCAGAACGCCAGAATCGACACCTGCGCTACCAACCCGGCCTTTATTCCCGGCATCATCGAGTTCTTTACCGATCGCCAAGTCGGGATCGTTCAGTGTCCCTGCCCGGAGCTCGAGATTTTAGGACTCGGCCGGCAAGGCCAGGATTGCGGGATCTGGGACGGTTCGTACCGGCATGAAGACGGAGAGGTGTACGATCAGCTCACTACGCCTGAAAGCAGGACACGCCTCCGGCAAATGGCCCAAAGCATCGTTTATCAAATCGAAGAATACAGAAAACACGGTTTTCAGGTGCTCGGTATGCTGGGTATCGAAACCAGCCCCTCCTGCGGATTCGGCTGGACCTATTACCAAGGAGCGAAAAAGGGGAACGGGGCGTTTATTGAAGTACTCTTGGCGGCGTTTCAGGAAGCGGGCCTGGATATCCCCATCGTCGGTATCAACGATCTCAAACCCGAACAAAATCTGGTTCGGATTCAAGAGTTGGTCGGTTGAGCTTCGGTGCCATCTGAAGCCGGGGGCCATGGCCGATTGTCGGCCATGCGGGCGGGAATCCATATGGCCTGTAACCTTCCTCAGTCTCCCAAATCGCCGCCTGCGCCCTGGGCCGCCCGTTTGGCGCGCTGTTTACCGAGGGCGCTTTTTCTTTTTGCGAGCTCCTTTTGATACCGGTCGCGCAAGGCGGTGATAAACACAGCCGCGGTGTCGAAACTGAAACGTCCATCCTCGTCCAGGCGGGCGTGCATATTCTCTTAACGTTTGATATTTGTTTAAGACCTGAGTTAAGCCTATGATATCCAGAACTATTATGTATCACGCCATCCACACAGAATCATCCCGGGAAACGGGGGAAAAATATATATCTATAAGTTAATGCCCGTGATGATGGGCCATCTTTTCTCTTAGGATGCCTCTCAAATTGGCGGCGATGTTCTCCGCCAGAACACCTTTGGGTTGTTCGGCCTTAAGCCCTTCAACAAGCACATCCAGACTCGCCTTGACCTCATCGTTCGGCCCGGGCAGTGTAACAATGGATGTACCGTTATACCGGCCCACGGCGATTTTGATCCCGTCTTTAACGTGCCTGCCGGTACCGACTTCGAAACGGCAGATATATGGTGTCGCCGCCTCGGGGTCCAGAGCGGCAACCGCCTCCACCGTATGATCCTTGTCTTCCGCGCCTACGCCGCCGGTGGTAATGATGAGGCCGTACCCGCCGCTATCGACGGCTTCCCGCAATTTTGCGGAGATAAATATTTTATCATCCTTCAGGGTATCACCTCGGGTCACCTTATAGCCTTCCGATGCCAGGCGCTGCATGATGACGGGCGTATTGGTATCTTCGATTTGACCTTCGGCCACTTCCGCTCCGGTTGAAAAAACGATGACCCTTTTCGAAATGTTTTTCATGATCTCGGAGGCCATTCGCTCCGATTTGCGCAGGGCCTGTTTGGCCTCTTCCTCATCCAGGGCGATCCAGCCCAGCATGCCGTCCGAATGAACGGACGTATCTTGGGAAACACTGACCCCGGGGAGCACGTTGAGTTCCAATAATAATTGGTTTTTCTTCCCCACGATGTTGTAGGCGTTCACACAGGTATTGAGAATATCCAGGGTCATTGTGCTGTTTCTGTAATCTACGACCAGCACCTCGCTTTTTTCCAGGCCCAGGACATGGGCGACCTGGGCCGCAACATCGGATAGATTTACGTATTCCAGTACGATATTTTCAATTCTCAGTTCTGTCTTGTTCAGCAAATCGTATTTTTCCATTTTAGCTCACTCAGAACTCTAGTTCACTCCTTGGTCCGCGTTTAACCCCCGTTGTTCGAGCCACATGGGTAACAGTTCTTCATCCACCTGCCGGCTGACTTCGGGGGCTTTCTCCATTAAAAGCCGGGCCATGGACGGGCTGCAGTTAATATGCCCGAAATTGCCGTCAAAGACGATAATCTTATCAGTTTGATAAATATCGTATGCCATGTCCATGGCCTTTTGCAGATCCGGGGCCGTCTGAGCTACTTCGGTTATCAGCGGATTACAGTGGTCCGCTTTCCACAGGGCGGCATGGTCCTCGCCCGCGATGACGATAGGCGTATTGTCAAGGCCCAGATAGTTGATTCCCGGCCAGGCCTGATTCAAAACGATGACCTTGATCGCCGGATTGATCAGCATGGGAACAATTTCCCCCTTTTCATTTTTCTTGAACCCTCCCAGGACCTTGGGATTCGTCAGGTCAAAAAGATCGTCGTGGGCGTGCATGAAAGTGCCGAAAATAACACCGCCGGCATGGATGTAAAATCCCCACCTTCCCCCGTCCACCACGGCAATACATTCATCGATCGCATGGAAGAGGCGCATCATTTTCCCGTATTTTTTCAGATGGCTGACGGTAATTCTTTTGTCGAGGGCTGCCAGGTCCCTGTCGGCATCGATGCACAATATGCCCGCCGGCGAATGCCTCAACACGCAGCTGAAGGCATAGCGCTGCTGTATAAACGGTGAGTTGAAAACGGCCATTGGAAGGAAGTTGGAGGACCGGTTGCCGAAATTCATGTGATAGATCGAGCGCGTTTCAAAACGCACATAGGACATGCCGAAGGGCTTGAATGCTCGCTGTATCTGGCGATTATAATATATCTCCCTGGGATCATCGTAATAGGCATGAACAAACCAGTCCCCATTGAATAACTTCTTTATGCCATAGAGGGTTCCGATCTCTGTTTCAATGGGGACATCCTTGTCATAAGGACCATAGCCGTATACTTTTCCGTCAAAGCGGCTTTTGAGATCATAATGCGCGATGAATTCATCCGGTTCCCGAAATCCCTTGTACGCGCCAACCATCAGCCGAACATCCTCACAGCCGGTCCTCGCCCGGATGTTTTCCTTGATGGCTTCGAGCATTCCGGCGTATACCTGGCCGCCCATGATGCTGTAGCCGTGTTCGGAGCTGAGGATCTTGACCGTATGCTCGGGCTTTATCATGGTCATATCGACCGAAGACAGCGCATCGACTGAGGAACTCGCTATCACGGAAAGATCATCGCCGTGGTTGTAGATCCGGTCGGTGATATCCGGGAACAGATCGCCCACCGACACGGAGACCATATCCATTGCATCCACGGCGCGTTCCCTGGTCTTGGGACCGTAATAGGACTCCATCAGCCCGGGAGGATAAACTGACGGATTAACCATGGGCGCCCTCCTTCTCACTAGACCTCGTTGCTCTTTGCGTCACTCTCTTCCAGTCTTCCCCCACACAGCATTGTGGATATGTTTCGTCAATCCGGGCCACCGTTTCCCGGGAAATGTCACCTATAGACAGGGTCAGCTTTATCCACCGGCGATCCGGGGGTTCCTCCAACTCTATTCCGCAAGCCTCAAACACCTGGAATATCCTTGTCATGCAATATATGCCGCAGCCGGCGCGAAGCCCGGTCATGGCACATAAATCCTCAGGGGTTGTGGCACCCTTTAAAACGGCTGCAACGGTTTCTCTTCCCGTGGTACGGGTACATCCACAGATCGGGAGATCGGGCAGGAGCCCGGCCTTTCCGCAAAGCGTCTTAATCTGTTTCGCATCGAGGTCCGAATGGTCCACATATCTGAGGACTTCGGAAGGACGCGGGACGCGGTTGATGGCATTTTCCTTGTTGCATCTGTCTATGCATCGCCGGCAATCAATGCATCGATCAACATCAATCGCCGCCGTCTCTTCCTTCATCTCGATTGCACCGGCGGGACAGACAGGTTCGCATCGTTTGCACCCCGTACACTTTGCCTCATCCACCTGAGCGAAGAATTGCAGTTTTATCATTATGGATACCCATTAATTTATTATTTCCAACTTAAATAACTATCATAAACGAACTATCAGATCAATAAGGTTTGAAATTCCATATCCTTAGTGATAGAAAACAATATCCATAGCGCCCCGAAGCCATTGAATGAAAACAAGGCATGACAGGGCCTCCGGATCGTTATTTCCGGATGTGCGCTCAAGGCGAAAGAGAGAAAATGAAAGATATTAGAGACGATATTTTCAAGAAGATAAAACACAAGAATATCGATGCGGTTATCGTCGCGAACGGCGAGGGGGCGATCGCAGGAACTGAAAAGGCAGGAAGGGAAGCCCGACGTTTGGGCCTGGTCGTAAAGGAAATTCTTCCTGAGGCGAGCCTCGTAAAACCGGGAGATATCATCGGGCATTTTTATGGGCATAGCAAGGCAATCGTCATAGGGGAGGACTACCTTATCGGCTGTAT
>JAFDKD010000216.1 GCA_019307165.1 Deltaproteobacteria bacterium
GGGGGCCGCGCGCATTTCCATATCCCGCCGGATCCGCATGTTTTTCCGGCTCGGAAGCGTTGTGCCGGGAACCATACTGCTGGTGACCCTGCTCACGCTTCAATGGTGGTTGGACTCGACCGTAATATCAGCAAGGGAATATGGCCGGGGAATAATTATTTTCACCATCGTGTTGAGTGCAATCTTTTTCCTGATGTCAGGCGCGCTGAACCGGCTGGTGAGCAAATCCATTGCGGATCCCTTGGACGAGATGCTGGAGAAGATTGAGAAAATCAGGCAGGGCGATTACAACTCACCCATCCGCGTGGTGAGTAACGACGAGATCGGGATTCTCGGGGATGGGGGAAACCGGATGATCCGGGGTCGGGACTCGGGCCGCATACCGCTGGAGGGGGAACGCCGCGATGCCACGGTCCTGTTTGCGGATCTTCGCAATTTCACGCCGTTTGTGGAAAGCAACCCGCCCGAAGAAGTCATTGCCGGCATGCGCGCCTATTTCACGGCCATGCACAGGGCCATCCGCCGACAGGGCGGTCTGGTACTCCAGTTCGTGGGCGATGAAATCGAAGCCGTTTTCGGCGTTCCCCTGCCCTCGGACGACCACGCGGATGCAGCCCTCCGAGCGGCCCTGGATATGCGCCGGGCCCTCGCGGACCTGAATGCGGAGCGCTCGGCACAGGGGAAGCCCACGTTCGCCCACGGCATCGGCATCCACTCGGGGTCCGTGCTTGCGGGAAATACCGGCAGCGAGGAGCAGTCGGCCTATGCCCTGATCGGCAATACCGTTAACGTGGCTTCCCGGATTCAGGGGCTCACCAAGGAACTGGCGTGCGACATCCTGATCAGCCGGGAAACGCTCGATCGCCTCAGCCAAAGCTGCCAAACGGAGGCGCACGCGCCGCGTTCAATAAAGGGTTATTCCAAGACCGTTACGGTCTATGGCGTCAGGGGGTGAGCAGGAGAATGTCAGCCCCCGGCAGCAGACAGGCCGACAAGACGCCGGTCCGATGGGACGGCTTTATTTGGTGTCAGGTTTCGGGTAGTCCCACCTCCGCTCTGACGAGCTTCCGGCTTCGCCAAGGGACGGCTACGCCGCGACAAGACGGTGGACAGGCAGCGCCGCCTCTGGCCGCAGAGATGGCCGGTCTAATTTTCAGCTGCCTGTCGACATCAATACGTAAATACGAGGATAATGACCTATGGCAAAATACCTCTTGATTGACATCGGTGCGGGTACCATGGACGTGCTCTGGTACGACGACGCATCTGAAGAGCAGTTTAAAGCGGTTGTGAAATCGCCGGTGCGAACCCTTGCGGAAAAGGCGGCCCGCCTGCCCGGGGACATCGTGGCCACCGGCGTGGAGATGGGCGGCGGCCCCGTGTCCGATGTATTGAAAGCCAAGGCCGCGGAAAACAATGTCCTCATGACGGGGCCGGCCGCCGCCACCATTCATCACGACCCTGACCGGGTTCGCGCCCTGGGCATAGACATCGTCGGGGAAAAGGAAGCGGAGGATGCGGCTACGATCAGCAAATACTGCAGGCTTTCCCTGGGGGACCTGGAGCCCGGCAGATTGAAAAAGATCGTCAAAAGCATGGGGGTGCCGTTTGCGTTCGATGTGGTGGGCGTCTGCGCCCAGGATCACGGGGTCCCGCCGGCGGGCAAATCGCATCTCGACTACCGTCATGACC
This sequence comes from Deltaproteobacteria bacterium, assembly GCA_019307165.1. Taxonomy (GTDB): domain Bacteria; phylum Desulfobacterota; class DSM-4660; order Desulfatiglandales; family Desulfatiglandaceae; genus JAFDKD01. The sequence goes on from JAFDKD010000216.1 coordinate 1,693, forward strand.
TTTTCAAGACGGCCCTGGACGAAACCCCGTTCCCCCATGTCCTGCTCTACCGCGACGGTGAGATCCCCGGCACCCTCAATCGCCTGCAATCCATTGCGGCCACGGCACGGGAACTCCCCGCGGACGAAATCTATGTGATGGACAGCGGTATGGCGGCCATGACCGGCGCGCCACTGGATCCCCTGGCTCGGGGCAAACGCAATGTCATGGTCCTGGATATTGCCACCTCCCACACCCTGGGGGCGGTATTTTCCGGTGAGGAACTGGCCGCCTTTTTTGAATACCACACCAGCGATATCACACTTCCCCGTCTGGAACGGCTCCTTCCGGACCTGGCTGACGGCAGGTTGGCTCACAGGCAAATCCTGAATGAAGGGGGCCACGGGGCATACACCCGCAAGACCGTGGGTTTCGGCGCGGTGGAGATCATCCTGGCCACGGGGCCTAAGCGGGGATTGCTTCGGGGGACCTCGCTCCCCATTGTCCACGGCGCGCCCGGCGGCGATAACATGATGACGGGAACGGTGGGGCTTTTAAAGGCGATTCAGGTGAGGAAAGGGGTGGCGCCGTCGGTGATTTAGGGTGTACGTTCAAATCCAATTTAAAAAAAATAATTCCAAATGGCCCCACCTCGGTGGGTGGGCCCATTTGGAATTAAAAAGTCAACACCTTATCCGCTTCCATGGAAAGTTCATACAGGTCGTCCATCCACCCGATGGGGCAACTGCTCGATCCCTCCAGACCGTGGGATTTAAGGCAGACCCCTCAGACGTAAAAATCGCCCTCGAACTTGTCCATCTCGCCCATGACATTAAATTCGTCGCCCCCGGCCGTTTCAAAAAGAACCCCCTTGCCGAGCATGAAGACACTGACCTCATCCCCTTTGGCCACGCCTACGTTGGCCAACCTCATGGCATTGTAGATAGTCTCCCCGTCGTCCGTGGAAATGATGATCAACACGTTTCGCATCGGAAATCCCCTTTCTTTTGCTGGTCATCGATTTATCCCGTCATCCTTGTCTTTTCCCCCTCACATCCGGAAAACCGAGACGAATAGTCGGGCATTTCTGAAAATCTGATTTTTACTTTGTTCTTTTTTCTGATATCTTTACGGCAAACAGCTTTTTTATCCAACGATTTTTTGAATTGCACGGCAGCCTCGATAAGGATCGTAGGAAAATGGCTCTTGGATACCGATTCGACAGATTGGAATTCGCCGGTTCTCTTGGGGACCTGGGGACCCTGCTCCCCATCGCCATGGGCATGATCCTCGTGAACGGACTGGATGCCTGCGGACTGTTTTTCTCCATCGGTCTTTTCTACATGGCCTCGGGGTTTTATTTCGGCGTGACCGTGCCGGTCCAGCCCATGAAGGTCATCGGGGCATACAGCATCGCCATGGGGCTCACCGCGTCTCAAGTGGCGGCCTCCGGACTGCTGATCGCCATTTTCCTGCTCCTTATCGGCGCCACGGGCATGATCACCCTTTTGGGGAGATTCATCCCCCGGTCCGTGATAAGGGGTGTCCAGCTTTCCACGGGCGCCCTTTTAATGGCCCAGGGGGTCAGGTTCATTGTCGGTGCATCCCCGTTTCAGGCCCTCAAAAATGCGGCCGAGCCCTTCCTCGTGGTGCAGTCGCTCGGCCCGATCCCCATCGGCATCGTAATCGGCGTCATGGGCGGTTTCCTGACGCTCTTTTTGTTGGAAAACCGCAGGCTTCCCGCGGGTCTGGTCGTGGTGCTGGCGGGTCTGCTGCTCGGTGTCTTCCTGGGCACCCGGGCCGGGTTCGAGAATCTGGACATCGGGCTCCATTTTCCCGAATGGCTCCCCTTCGGGGTCCCGGAAAAAGCCGATTTCACCTTTGCCCTGCTGATTCTGGTGGTGCCGCAAATCCCCATGACCGTGGGAAACGCCGTAATGGCCTATGCCGATCTTTCCACCAAGTATTTCGGCCGCGAATCCAAACGGGTGACCTACCGCGCGGCCTGCATCAGCATGGCGCTGGGCAATTTTCTGAGCTACGTGGTGGGCGGCATGCCGCTCTGCCACGGGGCCGGCGGCCTGGCCGCCCATTATCGGTTCGGCGCCCGGACCGCCGGGTCCAACCTCATGATCGGCGCCGTCTTTCTCTTGTTGACCATCCTGCTGGGCGTCCACGCCCTTTCCCTGGTGTATCTCATTCCCATGTCCGTCCTGGGCATCCTGCTTCTGTTCGCAGGGGCTCAACTCGCCCTGACGATTCTTGACATGAAAGCGCGCAAAGATCTGTTTGTCTGCCTGGTCATGCTGGGCATTACCCTGGCATCGAATCTGGCGATCGGCTTCATGGCGGGCATTGCCGTGGCCTATCTGCTCAAATGGGATCGGCTGGCAGTCTGAACACCCCCAGCGTCCTTGGTTTCAGTTCTTGTGTGAAAAGCTGCCATATTGGCGTATTGGCGCATCTGGAATATTCCAATCATTCGGGCCTTCTTTGCATAGGCATCCCCGAAAACGAACGTCATTTCAATCGGAAATTCCTATTTGAATAAAAGGACATTCTGTTTTATTTTATTCTATTTGCATCAATTTTTAGCTGGGACGACAAAAATGACCGACAAACCGGCAAAACGCCTCACCGAGACGGTCAAGGGCGCGGGCTGAGCGTCCAAACTGGCTCCAGGGGACCTGGACAAGGCATTGTGCGGAATTGAATTTCCGACGGATCCCAATCTGATCGTAGGCCTGGAAAGGGCCGATGACGCGGGCGTGTACAAGATCACCGACGATATCGCCATGATCCAGACGGTGGACTTCTTTACCCCGATCGTGGACGACCCGTATGAATTCGGGCGGATTGCCGCGGCCAACGCCCTGAGCGATATTTACGCCATGGGGGGTGTGCCCAAGACGGCCATGAACCTGGTGGGTTTTCCCGTCAATGAAATGGACATCTCCGTGCTCCGGCAGATCATCCAGGGTGGACTGGACAAAATGATCGAGGCGGACGTGGTGCTGGTGGGCGGACACAGCGTTGAGGACAGCGAGTTGAAATACGGCCTGTCCGTTACGGGACTGATCCACCCGGATAAGGTCCTGCTCAAAAAGAACCTCAAAAAAGGCGACCGGTTGATTCTGACCAAACCCCTGGGCACGGGCATTATCAACACGGCCGTCAAAGGGGGGCTGGCATCGCAGGAGATCATTGAAACGGTCACCCGGGTGATGGCCGCATTGAACCGCACGGCCGCTGAGGTCATGGCTCGATATCCGGTCCATGCCTGCACCGACATCACCGGGTTCGGCTTTCTGGGGCACTTGACCGAAATGGTCCTCGATTCCGGATTCGGCGTCAGGATCACGGCATCCGGCGTCCCCCTGCTTCCGGAAACCATGGATTACGCGGGAATGGGCCTGTTTCCCGCGGGCGCTTACAACAACAAAGCATTCCATGGCCCCCATGTGGATTTCGCGCCATCTGTAGACGGCCTGCTCCAGGACATCCTCTTCGACCCCCAGACCTCGGGCGGGCTCCTCATCAGCGTGCAGCGGGAGAGTGCAAACCCGTTGGCCGAGGCGCTGAAACGGGAGAACATCACGGCGGCCGTTGTCGGAGAGGTTGTCGGGGAACCCAAAGACAGGATTGTGGTGGTGTGAGGAATAGAATTCGGAATAGGGAGACGATTATGACCGCTGAACTGGATTGCTGCGGGCTGGCCTGCCCGGCCCCCGTGCTGCAGACAAAAGAACTGATCGAAAAGGACCCCCCTGACCTGATCGAGGTCACCGTGGACAACGAGGCGGCCAAACAGAATGTCAGCCGGTTTCTGGGAACGCAGAACTTCGAGGTGTCCGTGCAGGAGAAAGACGGTCTGTTTTGTGTTCAGGGCCGCCGGGAAGCGGGCGCGGGGTCGCAGGAGACACCGGCGCCTGCCGCCGATGCGGACCTGAAAAAAATCATGGTCATGGTGGCTACGGACAAAATGGGTCGGGGAAACGACGAGTTGGGGAAAAAGCTCATGATCAGCTTTCTCAAAACCCTTAAGGAGATGGGGGACGAACTGTGGCGGCTGGTATTTGTCAACAACGGGGTCAAGCTCACTATTGCCGGTTCGGAAGTCCTTCCGGTCTTGAAGGAGCTTGAAGACGGCGGCGTCTATATCCTGGTCTGCGGCACCTGTTTAACGCATTTCGATCTGCTTGACAAAAAACAGGCAGGCGAAACCACCAACATGCTGGACATCGTCACGGCCATGCAGCTCGCGGATAAGGTGATTAATATCTAAAGGGAACGCCCGTCATGTTTGCACATGAGATGCGAAAGTTGACAAACGATGAAAAACTGCACGCCGCGGCCAGGCGAGAGCGGCTGTTTCAATTTTTTCAAACCAGCAATATTCATTTCGCTCCTGCACCAGAAACTGCTTTTACTGTCCCCAGGACCGAAACGAAGCAGCGGAAAAAAGGCCCAACACGGACAGGCGCTTGGAATTCGATTCTCCTTCCCAATATGTTCGCTACTTAGAGGCATTCAATTTCGAGGGCATCGCGTTTTCAGGCGGAGAGCCCTTCCTGGCCTTTGACACAATGATCCAATATATCCGGAAAATCAGGCGCAGCTTTGGTTCCCGCCATTACATCTGGGCGTATACGAACGGCGACCTGGTAACGGAAGAAAGGCTTATACGTTTAAAAGACGCGGGATTGGATGAATTGAGATTCGATATCTCCGCAAATGATTATCGGCTCGCGCCGGCAGCCCTTGCGGCAAATCACATGGATGCGGTCGCCGTTGAGATTCCCGCTATCCCGGAAGACCTGGACCGGGTGAAATCCTCTCTGAAAAGAATGGAAGACATGGGTGTGAGGTTTCTCAATGTGCATCAACTCATGGCCACAAAGCACAACTACCGGGCTTTTATGAAAAGAAATTACACCGTTACAAACACGGATTCCAATTCACGTTACCTACCCGTCGTGGAGTCCGAACTGGCCGCCCTGGAACTGTTGAAGCATGCTGTGGAACGGAACTCAACAATCGGGATCAATTATTGCTCTGAACACTACAAAGGGACATTTCAGGAGGAAGGGCTTAGAAAACGGTATGCACCGCTCCTGTTGAATAAAGCGGAATCCATCACGGGAACGGGTTTTATCCGTCGTCTTACCGCAAAGGGACGTAGCGACCAGTTGAAAAATCTCTGGGAAATTCTGAACGCCGGGGAAAGGTCAAGTTGCGTTCGAATCGATGAAAACGGCCCCTCAATGATCCGTTTCCCGCCTGATTTGTTTCGGAAGATAATGGCATCGGACTGTTGTGAAAAGATCAATGTTTCCTATGTGGGCCCAAAGATAAAAATATACTCGAGTCAAAATGAAAAAACGGGGAAAGAACTGGATTTTGGCGCTGTCCGAACTTTGCTGAAAAAAAAGGCCATCCTCGATTTCGATCTCTTGAACAGCGCTTCGGCTCTGTTTTTCCATCAGCTTTTTATCGAAAAAAAGAATCATGATGAAACAGCGGCTGAAGCTGTGAGCGCATTCGATATGGAGGAAAATGACATAACCGAAATAATGGAGGATATTGCCTCTTTTCGGGGTGAATTCGAAGCATTGGAATTCAGGCCCTCATCCTTGCCGGCATACAATTGATGCATGCCTGAAGAAACAACGGACATCCGGCCGAACATGACCGTCCTTGATGTCGTTTCCCGGTACCGCCGGACCGAGGCGGTTTTCCGGAAATACGACGACAAGGCCGGCGTGTGCCTGTGCTGCGACGCCCTTTTCGAACCGCTGAGGGAAGTGGCGGACAAGTACGGGCTGGACCTGGCCGCGCTCATGGCCGACCTGAAGGCGTCCGCGGGGTGAGGGCAATGTCGTTATTGAAGAAGCGCGGCGAGTTTTTCTCCGA
>JAFDKD010000012.1 GCA_019307165.1 Deltaproteobacteria bacterium
CCGGAGAGGGTTTCCTCGTTCAATCCCAGGTTCAGAATGGTATCCATCATGCCGGGCATGGATATGGCCGAACCGGACCGAACCGAGACCAGGAGAGGGTTTCCGGCATCGCCGAATCCCTTGCCGGTCGTTTCCTCCAGTCGCGCCATGGCCGCGCGGACCTGATCCAGCAGCTCTTTCGTGAGACCCCGGCTTTCCTGCGCCAGATAATCCAGGCACGCCTCGGTCGTAATCACGAAGCCGGGCGGCACGGGCAGACCGATTCGGGTCATTTCGCACAGGTTGGCCCCTTTCCCGCCGAGAAGTTGTTTATTCTTACCATCACCGTCTTCGAATGCGTAGACAAAGGTCTTCTCACTCATTTTCCCGCACCTCATTCTTTGTTGCGTTTTCTCACATACGCCAGCAGATAGGACAGGGCCAGCATGAGCAAGGCCAGGCCGCCCACCCGAATAACGTCGGTATCTTTCAGAAAAATCTTGGCTGCAATGAATCCAAACCCAACGGAAAGGATCACCCGTATACCGAAAATCTGAAATGGTCCCATGTGTGACCGCCTTTCGTGTAACAGTAAAGATCAGGGCTTATAGGACCGGCCTTCGCCAAGGCTACGGCCCGGCACGCCCGGCTTTGAGGCCGCAACCATAGGGGGCACTGCAATGACCGACTCCTGCAAGCGAGCCACTGACTAGGTGTCGGGTGTCAGCGGGGCCGCCGGCCACAGGGACGGCCAGTCTGATCGATCAGGAAACTTCACGAAGACGGCAGTAGCCTCAGGAGGTTTTAAGTCCCCCTTTTTAAAGGGGGATATAGGGGGATTTGCCTACGGTATTAAATCCCCCCCCGGCCCCCCTTTACAAATGGGGGAGCGTAAAAAAATCAGCGGACACGTTGGCGCCTCTTCGCCGATGGACCTCGGTTTTCACGAAGCTACATATGAGGAAAGATTTGTTTTAAGGAAACCTTGAGAAATCAAATAGGGGAAATCCCAGCAGCAAAACAGAGCTGCAAAGAAGTCCATTATTTATTCATACTGACACCTGAACACTGACACCTGAAACCTTGTTTTCACATTGGCCCAGCAAAAAAACTGTGACCCCCGCTACACGGGATCTTCGACTGGCGCAGAGGACCAGGTTTTGCAGATGGAATAAATCAGCCCTTGGGTTTGAATGGAATGACGGTCCCACCGCTCTCCGGGCGCCCGATGTTTTCCGAACCCCCTGAATCCTGCGGCGCCTCTTCGGGCGGGACGCCCTGTACGGTTTCCAACCGCATCGATTTTCCCCCCATGGTGAACTCCCCTCCGTCTATATACTCCTCGCGAAGAATCCAGGTCACCGGTTGAGGCGGAATCGTCAGCAGCAGAAGCGAGGCATGATACCAGCCCTTCTTCATATCGGGCGTTGCTTCTTCGAAGCGGGCGTATATGGTGGGCTGGTCCTCGTAATAAATGAGCACCACGTCTCCTTCAGCGCGCATGGGTGGTCCTCCTTAATAATCCGCAGCCGGGTGCTTCCGGCATCGGAAGCACCCGGCTGCGGATTACTCGCTGTCTTTCAGCACAGATCCCGGATCGGTCCTTAATTTTTCCAGTTTGGACTCGAAGGCGCCGCCCAGATCCACCCCCATTTTCTCGGCCTGTTTCTTGGCATGAAGCCCGATGTTCCGCGAATCCCTATAAAAACTATCTTCCTGACGGGCGCCGGGGTCATATGTCGAAAGACGATCCGCCTCGGAGACGTGGTACGCCACCCTCGATATGAGCCGGTCGAGTTTTCGTTCTCCGCATCCGGGGCAGTCCAGCTCCTTTTCTTCTTCCGGCTTCATGATCAATTGCTGAAACCGCTGCCCGCATTGCCTGCATTCATATTCATAAATCGGCATATTTCATCCTGTTCTCCACCGGCCGGCTCTATGCCGAACCCTGGCTTTCTGCGATACGGTGCGGACCATGTGCGAGTTCGCAGCACGCCCTGCATCCAGGTTGGACAGCCTACCATACTCGATTACCGTTTTCACCAGGAATCCGGCCCTGGATGTCCAGCCCAGCGGAATTTTTTACCAAAGGCCGGCTTATTTTTCAAGGTGATGAAAACTTGTTGATATTGCAATTGAAATTCATCCGGACAAACATGAAAAGAAATTTCCTTGACAGAAAGTGCGGCCTGTGGCAAGTAACAAAATTCACAAACTACATACGGGGAAATATGCCCCAAAAGTGAATAAAAATCCCGTTCAAGATCACCGGGGACCCCAAATTCCGGTATCAGCATGAATGCGATGCATCGGCAATGTTACTTCAATTCAGGAGAAAATGACTATGGCGCAAGACAAACCTAACGCACCGGTGATGGTTATCGGCGGCGGAATTGCGGGAATGCAGGCTGCGCTCAGCCTCAGCGGCGCGGGACACGGTGTCTTCCTGGTGGACCAGGCCGCTTCCCTGGGCGGTATGGTGCCGAAACTGCACCGCACCTACCCCTTATGCGCATGCTGCAAAATTGACCCCAGGGTCTCCGCTTGCGAGCAGGATCCAAACATCGAAGTCCTGGTGGAAACGGCCATAGAGGACATATCGGGAAATGTCGGAGACTTCACCGTGTCCGTCGGCGCGGGGGGACAGGGCCGGGATATTTCAGTGGGCGCCATCGTGCTGGCGACGGGGATAGAAACCTTCGATCCCTCGACCTATGACACCTATGCATACGGCCATCTTCCCAATGTGGTGACCAGCGTGGATTACGAAATGCTTCAGAAGCCCCTCGGGCCGGGAGAAGGCGTGGTAAAGAGGCCTTCGGACGGCCGGACGCCCAAGAAAGTCGCATGGCTTCAATGCGTGGGATCCCGGGACATCAATAAATGCGATGCGCCCTATTGCTCCAGCGTCTGCTGCATGCACGCCTTAAAGGAGGCGGTCAACACGATCGATGTGGATGACCAAATCGAAGCCACCATCTTTTATATGGATATGCGAACCCACGGAAAAGGGTACGAAGCCTATTTTAACCAGGCTGAGGAAAACGGCGTCACACTGGTCCGCACGCGGGTCCACTCGGTGGAGCCTATGCCCGATAACGACGATCTGAGCATCAGTTATGCCCTGGAAAGCGGTGAACAGAAAAACGAGGTTTTCGACATGGTGGTCCTTTCGGTTGGACTGCGCCCCTCATCCACCGCCATCGGGATCGCTGAAAAGGCCGGTATCAATCTGGCCGAGAGCAACTTTGTCGGAACCGGGGCCTTCGAACCGGTCTCCACCAACATGCCCGGCATTTTCGTCTGCGGCGGAGCAAAAGGACCCAACGATATCGGACAATCCCTGGTACAGGCCGGCGCGGCGGTGTCTGAAGTCGCGGCGCTCATCGAGCCAAAACCGTTCTCAGCCCCTTTCGAATATCCCCAGCCTTCGGGGTCGGAGCAGGACGACCCCAAAATCCTGGTCGCCTACAATCTCTGTCCGGGCTCGAATCCCGACATGGGCCCCCTGCTGGAGAAAACTGCGGGGAGCGTACCCGGCGTAGCCAATGTTGCTAAAATTGAGGGCGACATCCTGGATGCCCTGACGCAGAGCCTGAACGATTCAGGGGCCAATCGGCTGGTTTTTGCCGGCTGTACGCCCGTCATTCACAAAAACCTGCTTGAGGAAGCGCTCAAGCGGGTCGGACTCAATCCCTATCTCTATGAAATGGTGGATCTGAGGGCCATTGACCCGGACACGGCTTCCGCCCAACTGTCGGACCGAATTCGAATGGGCGCGGCCAGGGCGGCCTTTGTCACCCCACCCAGCATAAAGTCGGTGCCGGTGACCAAACGGGCGCTCGTGGTGGGCGGGGGTATTGCGGGCCTTGAAAGCGCTCTGGCCGTCGCCGGGGGAGGATACCCCGTCACCCTGGTCGAGAAGACGTCCACCCTGGGCGGCCACGGCCGTCACGTCAGGACCACCTGGCAGGGTTTCGACGCCCAGGCCTATCTGAAGGAATTGATTGCCGCCGTCGAGGCCCATGACGGCATCGACGTTCTGACCGACGCTCAGGTCAAGGAAAACCGCGGATTCGAGGGTTGCTTCACAACGGTCGTCAACGCGGGCGGCAAAGAAATGGACATCGAACACGGGGTCGCCATACTGGCCTCGGGCGGTGATCCCGTCAGACCCAAGGAATACCTTTACGGCGAAAACGACAAGGTCTACTCGTGGTCCGAACTGAGCGGAAAAATGCTGGAAGACCCGGCCGCGATTGAGGGCGCCGGATCGGCCGTATTCATACAGTGCGTCGGCTCCAGAGAGCCCGATCGCTCTTACTGCAGTAATTTCTGCTGTAGTTTTGCGGCCAGGACCGCCATCGATCTAAAAACAAAAAATCCCGATATGGACATCACCATCCTGTTTCGAGAGATGAGGACATTCGGTGAAAGAGAAGACCTCTATCGCGAAGCCCGCAGCAAAGGCGTTGTCTTCATTCGCTATGACCTGGACGGAAAGCCCGTGGTAAATGCGGGCGGCGACGGCGACAAGCTGTCCGTGACGGTCCAGGAGCCCATTTTGGGCAGGCCGGTTGAAATCAAGGCCGATTTCGTCTCCCTGCAGACGGCCATTCAGCCCGCGTCCGCCGGCGAGCTGGCGGAAATTTTCAAGATCGATCTGGACGCGGACGGTTTCTTTGCCGAGTCTCCGGAGAAGCTCAAACCCTCCGACGCCACCCGTGACGGTGTTTATGCGGCGGGATTGGGGCTCTACCCGAAAGACACGGGCGAGAGCATTATCCAGGCCAAAGCCGCCGCGGCCAGGGCACTTGAAGTGCTCAGCCAAGACAGCGTGCAGGTGGGAGGGCTTGTAGCGGAGGTCGTGCCGGAAAAATGCGCGGTCTGCTGCACCTGCGTACGGACCTGCCCGTTCTCCGTCCCCTTTATCGACGGCGAAACAGGGGCCGCCTTCATCGATCCGGCGCTTTGCAAGGGCTGCGGCATGTGCGTGGCCGAATGCCCCGGCAAGGCCATCACCATGGCCAGCTGCAGCGATCAAATGCTGACACGGGCGCCCGCGGTTCTGATGGGGATTTGATAACCGTTTTGACCCAAACCGTTTCTGCGGTCCCTGTTTCCCGGTCATCGACCCCATCCGCAGAAAGGTCTTGTTCGATATAGCAAGCTCAACGTCGATATATACCTCTGAAGGAAAACACACCGTCGTCCGACATCGCCACCGACGCCGACGGAAACGGAAAAGGAGATCATGGTATGACCGAATACAAACCGCAAATCATCGCCTTTTGCTGCGCCAATTGCGCTTCGTCAGCGGCCAAGGTGGCGGAAGGCATGAAAAAGACACTGCCCGACAACGTAAAAATAATTCAGGTCCCATGTACGGGCCGGATCGAAATTCTGCATCTCCTGAAGCCCTTCGAGGAGGGTGTGGACGGCGTGTACGTGGCCGGGTGCCAAACGGACAGCTGCCAGTATATCAGCGGCATCGCTAAGGCCGCCAAACGGGTAGCGGAAGTAAAGAAGATACTGGAGGGGCTGGAAGTGGAGCCGGAACGGATCGATGTTTTCAACCTCTCCGCCGGCACGGGCCGAAGGTTTGCCGATGTGGCCCTTGATATGACGAAACGCGTCGCGGAATTGGGCCCGATTTCGCCCAAGTAGGACCTTACTCGAATCTGAGAGGGATAAGCATGATTGTAGCCGAGCAAAAACCTGTCAAGGAAATACTGGAAATGGTCAAGGAATGCAGCCGAATCCTTGTTCTGGGATGTAAAGGGTGCGTAACCGTGTGCAACGTGGGCGGCGCCAAGGAGGTAGGCATTCTCGCCGCCTCCCTTAAAATCGCAGCCAGAAAAGCCGGGCGAACCATAACCGTGATCGAGCGCACGTTGGAGAGACAGTGCGATCCGGAATACGTGGACGAGGTCAAAGACGTCATTGGCGATGCGGAAGCGACCATCTCAATTGCCTGCGGCGTGGGCCCCCAGTTCCTGTCGGAACGCTATCCCGAGGCCAGGGTTTATCCGGGGGTGAACACCATGTTCATGGGAGGCGCTACGGAACATGGGGTCTGGTCGGAGCGGTGCGCCGGGTGCGGCCAATGTGTCATTCATCACTATGGGGGCCTTTGCCCCATCGCACGCTGCTCCAAGAGCATACAGAACGGGCCGTGCGGCGGCTCCGATTTTGGCAAGTGTGAAATATCCAAGGATGTGGATTGTATTTGGGACAAAATCGTTGCCAAGATGATGCAGCAAGGCCGTCTCGATGAGCTGGTGGAATTCAAGCCTCCCAAAAGCTGGACTACGGCAAGGGATGGCGGCCCTCGAAGAATGATCAGGGAGGAGCTGGTAACATGAGCGAATACAAATCAGGTAGCAATCTGGAAAAAGTTCTGAAAGCCGGACATTTCGCTTTTACCGGCGAATGCGGTCCGCCGCAGGGCGCTAACGTTGAGCACCTCAAGGAAAAAGCGGGCCATTTAAAGGGGTGCGTTGACGCGGTTAATGTCACCGACAATCAGACGGCCGTGGTCCGTATGTCCAGCTGGGCGGCCTCTCTCATACTACTGCAGGAAGGCCTGGAACCCAATTTCCAGATGGTCTGCCGGGACAGAAACCGCCTTGCCATGCAGAGCGATATTCTGGGGATCTACGCCCACGGCATTCGAAACATGCTGTGCCTTTCGGGGGACCATCAGCGATTCGGCAACCATCCCGATTCGAAAAACGTTTTCGACATCGACTCCGTACAGTTGATTCATCTGGTCAAGACCATGAGAGACGAAGGAAAATTTCTCAACGGTCAGGACATCGATGTCCCTCCGAAAATCTTTGTGGGCGCCGCCAGCAACCCTTTCGCCGAGCCGTTCGATTATCGCGTGCACCGGCTGGCCAAAAAAATTGCGGCAGGGGCCGATTTCATCCAGACCCAGTGCATCTACAACATGGACCGATTCAGTGAATTCATGAAACAGGCCGTGGACATGGGGCTTCACGAAAAATGTTATATCCTGGCGGGCGTAACCCCTTTGAAGAGCGTTGGTATGGCCCGATACATGGCGAACCAGGTGCCCGGCATGGATGTCCCCGCTGAACTGATCAAGCGCCTGCAGGGCGCCGGCAAGGGGAAGGTTGCCGAAGAAGGCATCAGGATTTCCCTGGAGCAGATCGAAACGTTCAAGGAAATGGAAGGGGTGGCGGGAATTCATTTCATGGCCATTGAATGGGAGCACCGGGTGCCTGAAATCGCGGAACGGGCCGGAGTCCTTCCCAGACCTGAGGTATAGGCATCACCTATCGTCGGATGCTGCCTGCGGCCCTGCTAAAAGGATGGGCCGCAGAGGGCGTTCATGCCCGTTGCAGATCGCTATCCCGGCGACTTCTGAAAGACCCGGTCCCGGCTGGTGTCCCGCCTGATGCTTTATTCCATTTGATTGTCAAAAAAATCCTTAACTTTAGGCACTGTAGTCACTTTAGATCACTTCAGGCACTTACATCACTTTAGGCACTTACAAGACTTGAAATCTCGCCGATGAAATACGAGACCCCATCCGGTCAGACAATCGACACCGACAGGGACCTGTCTGCCCCGGAACGCCACATTCTCCAAAAACTCTTTCTATGGGAGTCCATGGCGGGCAGTCTCAAGGAATTTCGTGAAAAAAAAAGGGAGGCCCTTGAAAAGGGCTGGAACGACTCGGGTCCGATTTCCGAAAACCAATTCCTGAAAAGCATCACCAAAGACCTGGAACGAAAAGTCAGAGCGAGACTTGACAAAACCGCCTGAATCGCGGCATTAATTCCATCTGCAAAACCGAGTCCCCCGGATCAGGCCGGTATTTTAAGGAAAATGGCATGCCCAAGGTCCCTGAAAACGCATCCAACCCGTTTCCCGGGGGAGAGGATTTCCCTCTTCTCTCCGTTGCGATCATAGGCGGCGGAAGGGCGTGCCATGATCTGCTCAAGAATGTCCACGAAGGCCGGTTGAACAGGCTCAACATCACCATTATCGGGGTCTCTTCCCACAATGAAAAGGCCCCCGGTTACCTCTACGCCAAAAGGCTGGGGCTTTTCACCACCACGAATTACAGGGACCTTTACAGCCTTAAAGGCCTGAACGTCATTGTGGAACTCACCGGTTCCGAAAAATTGACGGAGGAAATCCTCAGGAGCAAACCGCCCGGCGTCTCCCTGATCGACCATCGCTCGGCCCGAATTCTCTGGGTCCCCCTCCTCAAGGAGGCTGCCGAAAGCGACCTGGAGACCCTCCTCCTCTACCACAAAAGAAAAGAGGCCCACACCCAGACCATACTCGATTCCCTCCCCTACCGGATCATGGTGGTGAACCGGGATAAAACCATCAGCATGGTGAACCAAACCTTTCTCAGAGAAAAAAACCTGTCTTACGACGATGTTATCGGCAAGCACTGCTACGAGGTGCGTTATGAACTGGACCGCCCCTGCAGTGACTACGGGCAACCCTGCTACATGGAGGAGGTTGAAAAAAAGGGTCAATTCATCAGCACCACCCATGAGTACGTCAACAGGGACGGAGAAATCCGGTACGATGTCATTACGGTTTCCCCCATAATGGATGACCGGGGAAACATCGTCCAGATACTGGAGGCCTCGAGGGACATCACCGAAAGGATCCAGTACCAGAAAGAGGCACAGAAAACGGCCGTATTTCTGGAGAACGTCATCGAGAGCACGGTGGACGGCATCGTTGTCGTGGATACCAAGGGAAATGTCCTCATATTCAATGAGGGCATGGAGAAGCTCACCGGCTATACGGCGGAAGAGATCATGGAAAAGGGCCATCTCAGCAGCTTTTACAACATGGATGTGGCCAAGGAAAACATGCTGAAGATGAGGAGCGATACCCGGGGACCGCTGGGAAAGCTGAATCCGACAAGCATGTCCATCACCAACAAGAGCGGCGAGGAAATACCGGTCACTCTTTCCGCATCCCTCATTACAATCGACGGCAGGGAAGTCGGCAGCGTCGGCATATTCACCGATATGCGAGAGTTGTTGCTGATGCGAAAGGAACTGGAAGAGGCCCGCATACAATTGTTCCAATCGGAAAAAATCGCTTCCGTGGGGCGCATGGCCGCGGGTGTGGCCCATGAAATCAACAATCCCCTGTCCGGCATCCTTATTTATGCAGAGCTACTCAAGGAAAACTTGAAGGATCATCTCCAACATACAAAAGATCTTCAGGAAATCATCGACCAGACACTCAGAACCAAACGGATCGTGTCGGACCTGCTCGAATTCAGCCGTCAGTCCATCGGCAAGACAACCGCCTTCAGCCTTGAGGAACTCATTGACAAGTGCCTGAACCTACTGATGCACCAGGCGACGTTTCAGGATATCGACGTGGTCAGGGAAGTGGAAGCGGACATGCCTCAGATGGTGGGAGATATGGGGCAACTCCAGCAGGTCTTTACCAATCTCTTCATCAATGCCGCCGATGCCATGGAAGGGAAAGGACGCCTGGGTATATCCGTGCGGTACGACCGCGGCACGTCGCGTTTCATGGCCAGGGTGTCGGATACGGGGCCCGGCATCCCGGAACAGTTCAGGAACAAGGTGTTCGACATTTTCTTTACCACAAAACCGGTGGGCAAGGGCACGGGGCTCGGACTGAGCATCTCCCAGAAAATCATCGAGCTTCATGGCGGCGCCATTCACTTTGAATGCCCGCCCCAAGGCGGCACCGCCTTTTTACTGGAGTTGCCGCTGGAGAAGACCGGGCCCGCATTGCAAGACCCACTTTTCATTGGAATGGATGCGTAAGGCATGGATAACGGGACCCGTATACTGGTAGTGGACGATGAAAAGGTGGTCAGGGACGGCTGCCGCCGCGTCTTGACAGGCAAAGGATATGACGTGACCTGCTCGGAGAACGGGCAGGAAGCGCTGGATTTGCTGGAAAAGACGGAAATGGACGTGATCCTTCTGGATTTGAAAATGCCGATCATGAGCGGGGAAGAGGTCTTGGAACGAACCCGTGCATGCTGCCCCGATATCCCGGTGATCATTATCACGGGCCACGGCACGGTAGACACGGCCGTGGAATGCATGAAACGTGGGGCCTACGATTTCATCACCAAGCCCTTCCAGATCGAGCAGTTTCTGCTCACCGTCGGGCGGGCCGCCGAGAAACGGCGCCTGGGCCGCGAGGCCCAACGGCTTCACGAGGAGAATATCAGGAACCTCTACGATCTCGATCTTGAAAAGAGTCGTCTCAAAACCATCATCAACTGCATGGCCAACGGCGTTCTGGTGACCAACCGCAATCTCGAAGTAGTGCTGCATAATCCCGCCCTGATGCGTCTTCTGGAAATCGCGGCGCCATTGGAGAACCCGGTCCCGCTTTCTAAAATCCTGGATGCCGACGCATTTGCGGAAACCCTTCGAACGATCCAATCGGGCGATTCCGGCGAGGGCGGGGTCTTTTCCCAGGAACTGAACGTGGGCAAGAAGGCGGTTCGCGCCATATCTGCGCCCGCCCTTGGCCGTCAAGGGCGTATCGCCGGTACCGTGACCGTACTCGAGGACATCACCGCTTTCAAGCAGCTGGATCAGATGAAATCCGATTTTGTCAATATGGTGGCCCATGAACTTCGGAGTCCCCTGGTCTCCATCCGCCAACAGAACAGCGTTCTGCTTGAGGGGCTTGCCGGGCCGCTCCAGAAAAAACAGGAGCAGTTCATCAGCCGGGGAATGCAGAAAATCGATGCGCTGCTGGAACTGATCAACGATCTCCTCGACATGGCCAAAATCGAAGCGGGCAAGGCCGTTCAACACCAGGTGCCCACGGATGTGTGTGAAATCATCTCGGAAATGGTCGCATTCATTGAGCCCAGGGCCCGGGAACAACAGGTCTCCCTGAATTACTCGTGCAATAACCTCAAACCCATTCAAGCCGACCCCAAGCGCATCGGCGAACTCTTCAACAACCTCATCACAAATGCCATCAATTACTCTCCGAACGGGGGCAAGGTCAGCAT
This sequence comes from Deltaproteobacteria bacterium, assembly GCA_019307165.1. Taxonomy (GTDB): domain Bacteria; phylum Desulfobacterota; class DSM-4660; order Desulfatiglandales; family Desulfatiglandaceae; genus JAFDKD01. Next base: position 11,006 of record JAFDKD010000012.1, read on the forward strand.
TACGGCCGAAGGCCGCGGCGAGTACATGGAAATAAAGGTCAGTGACACGGGCGTCGGGATTCCCGAATCGGAATTGCCCAAGATTTTCGATAAATTTTACAGGGTAAAATCCCCCAAGACCCGCCAGGTCATGGGTACCGGGCTGGGCCTGTCCATTGCCCAAGGCGTGGTGGAAGCCCACCGGGGTACCATTGACGTGGAAAGCGAGGTGGACAAGGGCACCACGTTTCGCATATTGCTTCCGGTGGTACCGGAAGCCTAAGGCCTATGGTTTTATGAATAATGTTAAAGAAAAACTGAGCGTTCTTATCGTGGATGACGAGGCGGTCATCCGGAACGGCATGGGGCGGGCCCTGCAGGGGACCAACGCTGAAACACAAACGGCGGCTTCGGGCGAGGAGGCCCTGGAACTCTTAGACAGCCATGCCTTCGACGTTGTTTTTCTTGATATTCGAATGCCCGATATGGACGGGATCACTCTCCTTAAAAAAGTCCGAGCAAAACATCCCTTCACTCAGATCGTCATGATCACCGGGTACCCGACCATCGACACAGCGGTGCAGTGCGTCAAACTGGGGGCCTCGGACTACCTTGTCAAACCCATCAGAATCGCCGATTTCAAAGATGCGCTGAAAGGACTCGAACCGGGCGGAAACAGACCGGAAACACATGGGAAGGATGAGGAAGGGCTGAAGATCGACTCTGAAAAAAACATTATCATCGGTCGAAGCCCTGCCATGAAGCAGATCTTTCGGAAAATACGGAAGGTGGCGCCCACGGATTCGACCGTTCTCATCACCGGAGAAAGCGGAACGGGAAAAGAGCTGGTGGCCAGGGCCATTCATTTCAACGGCACGCGCCGCGATAAGGCGTTCGTGGCCGTAGACTGTTCCGCATTGGTGGAAACCCTCCTCGAAAGCGAACTGTTCGGGCATGTCAAAGGCTCTTTTACCGGCGCCATACAGACCAAGCACGGCTACTTCGAACTGGCCAACCACGGCACCTTTTTCTTCGACGAAATCTCCAACCTGAGCCTCAACACCCAGGCTAAACTCCTGCGGGTCGTCCAAGAGCGAGAGTTCATGAAGGTGGGTGACCAAAAAAAGATCAAACTGGACATACGGATCATCTCCGCCTCCAACACCAACCTCAGGGAAACGGCCAACGAAGGAAAGTTCAGAGAGGACCTGTTTTATCGCCTGAGCGTGGTGCCCATCCACCTCCCGCCCCTCAGGCAGCGGAAAGAAGACATCCCCCTGTTCGTTACCCATTTTCTGGACAAATTCAGTAGAAAAATCAAAAGGGCCGTCCCCCATGTATCCGAAGAAGCCATGGACGCGCTGAAAGAATATGTTTGGCCCGGCAACGTGAGGGAACTCGAGCATACCATAGAACGCATTCTCATTCTTGAGGATACGGACGTCATCCGCCCGAGCGACCTGCCGTCATCGATTTCGCGCAAGGGCGGGGAATTTCAAACCCTTTCCGAAGTGCCGGTCAGCCTTGAGGAGTTGGAAAAGCGATATATCCGGTTCGTTCTTCGCCGAACAAAGGGGAAGAAGACCGAAGCCGCGAGGATTCTCGGCATCAATCGCAAGACCCTCGGGCTCAAGGTGAAGAAATACGAGATTTACTAAGGCTTGGAAAGAATAATCACCACAGCCACCAAACTGCCCGCGCCCAGCGCCAAGAGGCTGTATCTCTTATGCTCCGTTTCAGCCTGCGGCAGAAGGTGTGTCGCCCCCACGTAGACAAGGGCGCCTGCTGAAAACGCCAGGAGGGCGCCCAAGAGCGATTTGTCAATTCGACTGACAAAGGGATACGACATGAGCATGCCCAGCGGCGTTGTCAGGGCCGCGGCCAAGAAAGCCAGAAGCACCGATGTCCTCTCCTTGAAGCCGCCTCGTATCAACAGCAGGTACGTGATGATGCCTTCGGGAAATTCATGAAGAACCATGCCGGTGGCTGTCAACACCCCGGTAAAGATGCTCACCGCAAAAGTAATCGAGTAAATAAACCCATCGATAAAGGAATGAAATCCGATTCCAAACATGGGTACAAGGCCGATATCATAATGTGCATCCGATGCCTTATCGCACACAAACGCGTTGATGAAGCGATTAAACAGGTGCAAAACAACGTACCCCGCGAACAGGTAGAAGGGGGCGTTTGGATTCATGGAAAAGGCTTTCGGGATGATGTGGAGGAATGACACCGAAATCAGGACGCCCGCCGCGAAACAAACAAAATAGGCGGTATTTTCGCGACCCCATCGCTCGAATCGTCGTATGACGTAGATGCCTATCGAGGTCACTAAAGCGGCCAGAGCGCTTGCTCCAAAGGCGGTCCAAAACGTGTTTTCCATGGTATCCTCAATATAATCGAATGAATTTTCATTCTTCGAACTCCATGCCCTTTGGCAAAATCACTGAAAACATAGATCCCTTTCCGGGTTCACTCTCAACAGAGATGCGACCTCCATGCCCTTCCACTATCGCTTTGACACCCGCCAATCCCAGTCCAAAGCCCTTTTTCTTATCCACCCCCACACCTCGAAAAAAGCTGTCAAATATATAAGGAAGATCCCTGCGGTCGATGCCAATTCCCTGGTCCTCGATCTTGACGATAATATCTCCGTCCGTCTCCAGGGTTGAAAGGGTTATTTTCCCTCCCGGGTTTGAAAATTTCAACGCATTGTCCAGAAGATTGGTGAATACCCGGCGGAGCCGCTTGGCATCTGCCTGGATAATCGAAAGGTTTTCTTCGTTTTCAAATTCCAAGCTGATTCCGGATTCCTTGGCCTTGAGTTGATATGCATCAAAAAGCTCCATCAACTCCCTGTCCACGGATGTGGGACCCATTTCCAATTTCAGTTTTCCTGTTTGCAAGCGGGAAAACTCCAGAAAGTCATTCACCAAGTCCTCCAGCTTGTTTGCATTTTTTATAATAATGTCAAGATACTTGCAGCGCTTTTCGTCGTTGATCCGCGGCCACACTTTCAAGAGTCTGAGGGCAAAGCCCGCGATGATGCTGAGAGACGATCTCATGTCATGGGCTAACATGGAAATGAGGTGACCCTTCTCCCGTTCGAGGGTCTTTATACGGGAAATGTCCTGAAATGACTCTACGCCTCCAATGAGCCGGTCATCGTCGTCAAATAGACCCGCCGTGTTCATCCTGACCGGAATCGTCTTCCCCCACTTATCAGAAATGGTGGTTTCGACAAGGGACAAGGGTTTATGCCCATTAAGCACCGTTTTCAAGGGGCATCGGGTTTTGCACATACCGCCTTGAAGAATATCCCCGCAATAACGGCCAATAGCTTCCTCCGCGGAATAACCGGTTATCTTTTCAGCCCAGGGATTGAAACCCGTAATTTTCCGGTCTGCGTTGACCGTGACAACTGCTGTCGGAAGGCTTTCGAGCACGAATTTGTAGAAATTGAGGTCCTTAAGACCTTCCGGATCTTGAGCCGTTCGACGTGATTTATTATCGGTACTGTCCATAGTTCATCTTTCTTGTGTTTGAAAAATTCATTTCAAGTCTATTCTCAATTCAATTTCGCCGGAATCCGGAGTTTTTGCTATTCGAAAACCCAATTTGCGAGCCAGGGCCATCATATGGCGATTTCCAGCCAGAACAACTCCCCACAAGGTTTCAAAGCCCCGCTCTCCGGCTATGGATGCAAGATGTTCTAATAATGCAGCTCCGATCCCCTTTCCCTGCCAGGCGTCACTCACGGTAACGGCGAACTCCGGCTCCTTCCCGCCAGGCTTAGCCATGATACGGGCTACGCCCAGTATTTTTTCTTTTCCTTGGGTTCTATCTATGGCCACAAGGGCCATATCTCGATCATAATCGATCTGGGTGAACAACGCTAATGTCTTGGGCGACAAGGATTTTACCGGTGTGAAAAATCGGTAATAGACGCTCTCGGCCGACAGCGTGTCAAAAAAATCCACGAGCAGAGGTGCATCCTCAGGTTTGATTGGCCTGATCAAAACATCGAGGCCGGATTCCGTAGTCGTAATCGTTTCATATTGATTGGGGTAAGGGCTGATGACCATGTGATGCGGAGAAGCTACGTGTGAAGGTTTGATGATTACCCGGGCATCCACGGCACATGCCTGATCGGCCGTGAAAATCATCGGATTGATATCCAGTTCCGAAATCTCAGGAAAATCCGTCACAAGCTGCGACAAGCCGATCAAGATCTCTTCCAACCGCTCGAGATTTGCAGGCGGCCGGTTGCGATACCCTTTGAGTAGTCGATAAACCCGGGTGCTTTCAATGAGCCTGCGGGCCAGCAAACGGTTGAGTGGGGGGAGTGCAATGGCATGGTCTTCGAGTATTTCGGTCAGGATTCCACCCATTCCAAATAGTATCACAGGACCAAAATCCGCATCCATCTTGCTGCCTAAAATAAGCTCATAGTCCGGGTGTTTGAGCATGGACTGTATGGTCACCCCTTCAATGTCGGCTTTCGGGTTATAAGCTCGTGCATCCGCCATAATCTTTGCAAAAGCTTCTCTGACGTCTTCATCACTGTACAGATTGAGCCGAACCCCGTGGGCATCAGACTTGTGAACGATGTCGCGGGAATGGACCTTCATGGCGACGGGATATCCGATCTCTTTGGCCAGCCACGCCGCCTTCTCGGGTAAGGCTGCCGCCTCTGTCCGATTTACGGGTATGCCGTACCCTTTGAGCAGGGCTTTGGATTCCATCTCAGTCAAAAGAGTTATTCCCTCTTTGAGGGCTTTCCCGATGATCTCTTTTGCCCGGGACTGATCAAATTCCATGGAGCCCGACACCTTCGGGGGGACTTGTTGAGACATTTCAAGATTACGCGCATAGGAATGCATATACATGAAGGCTGACACGGCCCTTTCCGGCGTCTCATAGGTGGGTATGCCCGCATTGTTCAGGATCTGGCGCCCTCTCTCCACATTATCTCCCCCCATCCAGACTGAAAATACAGGGGGATAGGGCCTTTCATGCAGAAGCTCTACGATGGCTTGTGCAACAACCCCGCGTCGCTCACGCTTTGCGGGACAAAGATGATGACTAACCCTTGGATTTCACGAGCCTCCAGACAAACCTGCAAGGCGCGTCGCCAGCGTTTCGGTGATGCATCCCCCAAGATATCGATGGGGTTTCCTCCGCTCCAGAAGGGTGGAAGGACGGCATCCAGTTTTTCCATGGTTTCCGGAGTCAATGTAACCGGTTCCACGCCGTAAGTGGACAGGGCATCCGCGGCCATGACGCCGGGTCCACCCCCGTTGGTAATGACGGCCAGACTGGAACCTGACGGAAAAGGTTGTTTTGCCATCAATTCCGCGCAGTCAAAAAGTTCTTCGATGGTGTTCACACGCACAATTCCGGCCCGCTTGAACGCCGCGTCATAAACGGCGTCTTCGCCGGCAAGTGCGCCGGTGTGAGAAGAAGCAGCCCGAGCGCCGGCCTTTGACCGCCCGGACTTCAAGACGACAATGGGCTTTACCCGAGATACGGCCCTCGCAGCGCTCATGAATTTCCGAATATTTGTCAGACTTTCGATGTACAAGACGATACTGCTTACCCGTGGGTCATTGCCCAGGTAGTTTATCAAATCACCGAAATCCACATCCAACATGGAGCCGATGCTCACAAAATGGCTGAAACCGATCTGTTCCTTTAAGGAAAGGTCAAGGATGGAAGAGCACAAGGCCCCGCTCTGGGAGACAAAGGCCAGTTTTCCGGCCAGGGGCCTTTGCCCCACAAAGGTTGCGTAAAGATTTGAGTCGGAGCAGATCACGCCGGCGCAGTTAGGGCCAATGATGCGGATATCTCCTTTTTCAGCCTCCTTTTTGATCTCCGCCTCCAGGCGTTTCCCCTTTGAACCGATTTCTTTCCCGCCGGCGGAAATAATAATGACACCGCCGATTCCGGCATGACGGCATTCCTTGATGATGGAAGGGGCCTCGGCTATGGGTGTGGCCACGATCGCCAAATCTACGGGCTTGTTGATTTCTGATATTGACCTGTACGCCTGAAGTTCCATTATGATTTTGTGGTTGGGATTAACCGGAAAAACTTCCCCCTGATAGTCGTTCTCCGTAATGTTCTTCAACAAGGAATAGCCAATCGTACTTTCCTTTTCACTCGCCCCGACAATGGCAACTGACTCGGGGTTGAAAATTTTATCCAGATTGTGAATGCTCATTTGGGTCCCTCATTCACTTTAGTCGCTTCAGTCATTTGTAAGCCTGGATTATCCCTTGGGCTGGAGCAACCGCGACAGGGAGTTTTCTATGGTTTTTACCGAAAAGGGCTTCTCAATGAAATCCTGCACGCCAAGGTTCCTGGATTCGGAAACAAGCCCTTCGTTTCCATAGGCGGTGATCATGATCTTCATAGCTTCCGATTGGGACTCCTTGATCCGCTTAAAAAACTCAAGACCATCAATGCCGGGCAGCTTGTAATCGGCAATGATGATATCATAATGCCCTCTGCTGAGAACGGCCATGGCCGCTTCGGCATCCTCAAGGGC
>JAFDKD010000217.1 GCA_019307165.1 Deltaproteobacteria bacterium
GCTTGGCACCAAGCCGATCCTTGAAAAAGCGACCCTGGAATACGCAAACTGCGACAAGATCTGGGACAACAGCAAACTCAAGGCAACAGGGTTTGAATTCAAATACCCCACCATGGAACAGGGCATGAAAGAAACCCTTAAATGGTACAAGGATAACGGCTGGTTCAAATCGTAACATCTTCACGAAATACCACGTCATTTTTGGTGATAACATAGAAGGAGGCATTAATATGCTGGAGACCGGCAAGACCTATGAGTTATCCAAATAGGGCCCACTATTTCTAAACCAGGAGGTTGAAGATGACTATAGCTATTTTGACTACTGGGGATTTGGTCAATTCAAACGCTGAAAGATATTCGGATACTCCGTTTCTAAATTTCTATGATGAGATCGTCACATACAAAGACCTGGATGACAGGACTGATGGGTTTGCCAATTATCTTCTGGAGAAGGGAGTCAAGAAAGGAGACGTTGTCTCATTCATGATGGGAAATAGTCCCTATTTCTTCTACACCCTTTTGGGAGCTCATAAGATCGGAGCAATAGGCGGCCCAATCAGTTGCTGGTGGCAGGCAGAGGAAGTGGAATTTTTAGTAAATGACTCCCGGCCAAAGGTCCTGGTGATGGATCCTGAATACACGCCCATCGTATCTGAGATAAATGAATACCTTCCAAAGATCATTGATGCCCACTCAGGGGAACTGGATAACAGTGAGCCTCCTGCAGGCGATGATCCCGCCTCCGTCATGTACACCTCCGGCACCACCGGCAAACCCAAAGGGGTCCTGCTGACGCACAGGGGTATCGTATTCGGGGCCCAGTTAAAAACCGAGCATGTGCCGGTTCACGCGGGTGAAGGAATTTTGTGCGTTCTCCCCCTCTTTCATTCCGGCGGACTCAATGATCTGGCCTTTCCCACCATGTACAGAGGCGCCACCATTGTCTTGCGGCGCAATTTCTCCGCATCGGAATTCTGGGAGTGTGTGGAACGATACAAGGTAAACGGCTTCTATATCGTCCCCACCATGAAAGTCCCTGAAGCAGACAATGTTGACACAAGTTCCCTTCGCCTCGGGTTGTCAGGGGCAGCGCCGATCCCCCCGGAACAGTTGGAAGAGTGCGAAAGGAGGTTCCATATCCCCATTTTGGAAGCTTACGGCAGCACGGAAAACAGCGGGGGGATCACTGCGAACATGTCAGACAAGAAGAAGTACGGGTCGGTAGGCACAGCCTTTTCGGGCATCGAGGTAAAGATCTTTAGCAAAAGCCAGGAGCCACTTCCTGCCGGCGAGATCGGCGAAATCGTCGTGAAGGGAGATACGGTCATGAAGGGCTATTTCAACAATCCGGAGGCCACGGCCGAGACCATTAGAGATGGATGGCTCTACACCGGCGATTTGGGTTATCTGGATGAGGAAGGATTTCTTTTTATTGTTGATCGCATGAAGGACATGATCATTCGGGGCGGCGTAAACGTATATCCCAAGGAGATTGAAAACATCATCGCAACACACCCTGCGGTGGATGCGGTTGCCGTCATCCCGGAGCCCCGCGAAAAATACGGACAGGTAGCAAAGGCGTGTATCGTTCTCAAAAGGGGCCAGGATTGCAGCGAAGAGGAGATACACAAGTTTTGCCGGGAGAAGATGGCCGACTACAAGGTCCCGGAACATATTATTTTTAGAGAGGGGCTCCCCACAAACGCCGTGGGCAAGGTGATCAAGAAAGAGCTCATTCGGCATCTTGAAGAAGAGAAGAGCGATAAAGGCGTGTCAGTGGCCTATTTTTTTCATGGGATGCAGGAAAGATTCATTCCGGAGAAGGCTGAAGGGGCTGATGCCACCGTCAGTTACAACATCACAGGAAAAGGGGGCGGGAAGTGGACGGTTGCCATTAAAGACGGGAAAATGACCCTGACAGAGGGTCTGATCGAGTCTCCCCGCGTTTACCTTGTGGCGAGGAGCAGTGACTATCACGATATTGTTACCGGCAAACTGGACGGAATCACTGCCGTCATGACCGGTAAATTGAAAATCGATGGGGACATGAATTTCATGAAGGGTTTTGGAGAGATGTTTGAACCGTTGAGAACAGGCGGGGCGGTCAAAAAGACTTTATGACAACGCCTGATGCTTTTCGGCTCCGTTGTAAAGCACTTAGTTTCAAAGCCGTTTTCCAGAGGAAACTGAATCGAGAAAATAAGGATCCATATATCAACAGTTGGAGGATTGAATCATGGCGTTACGCACAGCCGAACAGTACAAGGAAGGTCTGAGAGACGACAGAAACGTTTACATCTTAGGGGAAAAGGTGCCGGACGTTACGGAAGACCCGTATCTCAAGGTAGGAGTTGAAACCGCGGCCTTTGATTTTTTGTTAGGGCATGATCCTGAATATCGTGACATTGCCGTAATAAAATCGCCTGATGGCGGGGAAGAGGTGAGCGCATACTTTGAGGTGCCGCAATCTCCCGAGGCAGTAGCCAAGAGATTTGATCTGGTGAAGACTGCGAGTCAGTATACCGACGGGGCCCTCCCCTTTGTCAAGGACGTGGGAACTGATATCATGAACGGCCTTCTCGCAGTGACGAGGATCATGGGAAATAAGATCTATGAAAAACGAATTAATGATTACCGGTGGCACTGTGCCGGAAACGACTTTTCCCTCTGCGGCGCCGTGACCGACGTGAAAGGGGATCGGAGCAAGAGTCCATGCGAGCAGAATAGCCCGGATTACTATCTCAGGGTGGTTGACGAGACCGAGGATGAGATTGTGGTGTCCGGCGCAAAGGCGCATATTACAGCGTCGGCTTATACGGACGAGATCCTGGTGATTCCCACCCGGAATCTGACCGCATAGGAGGCCGATTATGCGGTTGCGTTTGCCGTTCCCATGAACACAAAAGGGATTACCCAGATATGTCGCCCCAATTTCCGTTATGAGGATACGTATCATTTTCCCACCCCGAGACCCAAACGGGGACACATTGAAGCCCTTGTCATCTTTGACAACGTTCGCGTCCCCAAGGAGCGGGTCTTCATGCTTCGGGAATGGCAGTTTGCCCAATATGTGGCCTATGCGTTTGCCGCCTTTCACAGGTATACCGCTGTAACCTACAAGATACCGATCATTGAATATATGACCGGTCTGGGAATGATCGCGGCCGAGGCAAACGGTGTTCAGAAGGCCTCTCATGTTCGTGAGCAGTTCATCAACATGATAAAATATACGGAAACCACCAAGGCACTGGCAAAGGCAGCGCTGATGGATCCTGAAAACTTCGGTGAAACAGGGCTCTTCGTGGCCAATCGTCTGTCGTCCAACATGGCAAAGCTCTTCTTTGCCTCGAATTTCCACGAATTTGTGCGAGACATCCAGGATATCTGCGGTGGTCTGCTGGTGACACAGCCCACATATCAGGACTGGGAGCATGCTGAGTTGAAACCATATCTGGAACGTTACCTGGGAGGCGCCGGCAAATATACGGCCGAGGAGAGGTTGAAGCTGATGAGCATGCTTCACCATCTGGTGGCCAGCGATTTCGCAGGATGGCATGAGGTCTGTACCATCCATGCAGAGGGTTCTTTTGCCGCACAGAAGATGATGATGATGGCTGAAGCGCCAATTGAGATGTACAAAGAGCAGGCCAAAAAAATAGTTGGATTGAGTGTCTGACCAGGGTGCTATAAAAAGGAGGTTTATTCCATGTTCAAAACAGAGATTTGTAAAATATTCGGCATTGAATATCCCATTATCCTGGGGGGGATGTTATGGGTGGGAAAGGCGGACTTGGTTGCGGCCGTGTCGGAAGCAGGCGGGCTTGGACTTCTGGGCGCGGCCGGGATGACCATTGAAGAAATTGAAAATGAGCTTGAAAAGGTCGCGCGGCAGACAAAGAAGCCATTCGGTGTGAATATTCCCTTATTGAGACCGGACGCCGACGAAATGATCGAGGCGTCCATAAGGGGGGGCGCCACGGCCATCAGCACCTCCGCGGGAAATCCCAAAAAGTATACGCGGAAAATTAAGGATCAAGGGTGCAGGGTGCTGCACGTGGCGGCCAACGTCTCATTCGCCAGGAAGTCCGAAGACGCCGGCGTGGATGCTGTTGTCGCCGAAGGTTATGAGGCCGGCGGGCACAACGGACGTGACGAAATCACTACCATGGCTCTGGTGCCGCAAGTAGCCGGGGCCGTTGATATCCCCGTTGTGGCCGCGGGGGGTATTGCAGACGGCAGGGGTTTGATGGCCGCTTTGGCCCTGGGCGCCAAAGGGGTCCAGGTGGGAACGCGTTTCCTGGCCGCCGATGAGGCCGCCGCCCATCCGAATTACAAGGAAGCGGTCATCCAAATGCCTGACAATGGTACGTGCGTGACCGGCAGGACAACCGTCGGGCCCACCCGTGCCATCAAGAACGAATTGACCGACATGATTATCAAGGCTGAAAATGAGGGCGCCAAACCCGAAGAACTGTTAGAGATGATCGGGGAAGGGCGATCCGCCATGGCGGCCATTGAGGGCAATTGTGTAAAGGGCACCATGTATTGCGGACAGATAGGCGGCGGCATTCAGGGGCTGAAAAGCGCCATGGAGGTCATAAATGACATGATTTCCGAAGCCGCGTCAATTATCAGATCGTTTCAATCGCTGCTGCAAGGATAGGCGTTTTGAATCCCCAGGGAGAAACCGAGAATACGAAGGAAAGAAAATTGAAAGACATCAAGGGTGAAAATGCTCTGCTGACAGGCGGATCACGGGGGCTCGGGCCTTACATCGGTAGGGCGCTGGCACGTGAAGGCGTAAATGTGGCACTGGCCGCCAGAACGGAAAAGGCTTTGACATCTGTTGCCGAAGAACTGACCGGACTCGGTGTGCATGCCATGGCCGTAGCTTGTGACATCACGGACGGCGCGTCCCGCAAAAGCCTTCTGGATCAGGTGAAGGCCCGGTTCGGACAGATCGATATTCTCATTAACAATGCCGGTATCATGACATGGATACTTCGGAATTTCGGCGTGTATGACTTTTATCGCCGACAGTCAGAAGATAATGAAAAAGCGTTTCGTGAAGAAGGAGTCCGCCAAGCGTGAAAAGCTGGAAATAGAAACCCGGGCACTCCATCCGCTTGCGTTCCCCCTCCCAAAACCAGATTTCCAGGTTTGTTTTGTACGGCCTCTTGTCCCGGCTGAAACGCGTGTCCCTTTTTCAAAAAACGAAACCATTTCTTTTGGAAACCCGTCAAACGCAATCATGGAAACCTCCCTCGCCATGTTTTGTTTCAATAACAAACCGGCCCTCGCATTTCAGGATATATATTGCAGTATAATACGCTATAGAGGTATAATCTATTAATACGGGTAAATTTTGAGACTACAAGCGAAGGCCCCAAGTGCGCGATTTTCAAAGTCCGTCAAATGCCGAGATCATTCAGTCCGGCACCGGAAAAATTGAACAACAGGCACATGCCGATTTCGGCCGGAAAACAGTCTTTTGGGTTTTTTTGCTGATGTGTTCAGCCTTGGTCTTTTCAGCCGTCGTGAACCTTCAGCTCTATGCAGACGGCAGCGCCTACCTGTTCAATATAATTTTGTACAAAGGCCCCTCGATCTGGCACGGCCGGCTGGGAAACCACCTTTTTCACGCACCGGCGGTATGGTTTACCAGGCTCTCCGAAAACCTAATTGCCGCAAAGCTTATATTCTGCCTTACCTATGCCTCGATCCCTTTTTTTTCCTTGTTGTTATCCTTCTGGGTACTCAGAAGAAACAGGCGCCTCTTCATCTGGCCTTCACTGATCATATTGATGGCAAATCTTGTGAACATGTCATGGGTTTCTGAGTTTTGTCTTGTGATTCAACTCTTCTGCCCTGTTTTTTTCGCGGCCGTTATTGATCCGAAAGGGTTGGAGTTCAAGACATTGCTCGTATTGATCGGGCCTCTCATTTACACTCTTCATCCGATGGTATCTCTTTTCTTTATTTTTATGGGTGTAATTTTGATTTGTTGCTATAAGAAAGATTTATACATAATAGCAATATCATTTATATTAATTGCTATTTCTTTAATAAAAAGTTTATACAAGATATTTAATATTGAATCATATGAAAGGAAATTTATTGATATAAATAAAATAATAAACTACATATTTGACTCAAGTTATGAGATGATATTATTATTGGTAATAGTTCTATTTATTGGAATTTATTATTTAGTGAAGTGTGAAAATATAAAAAATTTGAGCACAAAAATTTATTTAATTTTTTTTATTCTATTTGAATTAATAATTTTATATTTTATTAATTTTAATATTAAGTATAATTTGATTGTAATAAATATAATTTTCATTATTTTGAATATATTTTTTATATATATTGGAATACGGAAGATAAAATCTGAAACTGCAGGCCCCATGACACTCTGTATGGTATGGTTATGTGTGTCGGCCGGACTTATGCTTCTTTCCCAGTACGCGAACCACGGGTACAATTTGAAAACCGGACTCATTTTGATTGTCGCGCAGGCCGTAATGGTGATGGCCTTGATCGATCATCGCAGAATTGATTCCGGAACCTCGGAACTTGTCGGGAGAAGCCATCTCGTTGTTGTGATGGCAGTGGTTTTCTTTCTGGTGATTATCGGAAAATCGCTCATCTGGGCGAAGGCCGTATCCAATCTTCAGACGGCGCTGCGCAACCAGACCGAGTTGTGCATGGAAGCTGACTCGGAAGCATACCGGTGGCTGAAGGAATTTCCAAACGGAATCCTAAAGACCTGGAGAATCGGGCGGACCTCCTTGCTGGTTCAAAATGAGCCGCCCAGAAAACTGTTATTGAAAAAGAGGGGTCTGTGTAAGCGCAGCCGACTGAATAATCGAATTTATTTCAGTAAACGAAACGGAAGAGAATTTACCAAAGTTGATCGAGTATTTA
>JAFDKD010000946.1 GCA_019307165.1 Deltaproteobacteria bacterium
GTGAAAAAATGGCGGAACTGGGCATCTCACAGCAGGACATCTACAATGCCCTGGCCGCCAAGAACCTGCCCGCCGATTCAGGATACATGAACGTGGGCAGGGAATACCTGGCAATCAACCCCACGGGTGAATTTACATCGGAAAAGGAGTTCGGAGACCTCCTCGTCAGGGGAAAGGGGGTCGATTCCGGGCCCCTGGTCTACCTGCGGGACGTGGCCCATATCCGCCGCGGCTACAGGGAGCCGACAAACGCCTACCTGCGATATGACCGGAAACCGGCCATCGGGCTGGCCATTTCCACGGTGCTGGGCGGCAACGTCATCACCATGGGGGAGGGCCTGGCGGAACGCCTGGAGGAGCTGGAGGAGCTGGCGCCCCTGGGCATGGAGATGAACGCGATCTATCTCCAGACCACGGCGGTGACCACGGCCATCAACAGTTTTCTTGTCAGCCTGGCCGAAGCGGTCGGCATCGTGGTGCTGGTGCTGCTCATTTTCATGGGCCTGAGGAGCGGCCTCATCATCGGCGGGGTCCTTATCGTCACCATCCTGGGGACCTTCATCTTCATGAGCCTGGGAGGCGTGACCCTGGAGCGGATTTCCCTGGGCGCCCTGGTGATCGCCCTGGGCATGCTGGTGGATAACGCCATCGTCGTAACAGACGGCATGCGCATGAAAATGAAACAGGGCCTGGACGCGCTCACGGCCGCCCGTGAAGTCGTCGGTCAGGTGGGGGTGCCGCTCCTGGGGGCCACGCTCATTGCCATCGCCGCCTTTGCCGCCATCGGCACATCCCCGGACAGCACGGGCGAGTACTGCCGCACCCTCTTTTACGTGATCCTCATTTCCCTCATGCTCAGCTGGGTCACGGCGGTCACCACCACGCCGCTGTTCTGCAAGACCTTTATGAAGACCGCGCCCAGGGACAACGAGGGCGCCGCCGTTCAGAAAGACCCTTACGGCGGTATGGTCTACCGGATCTACCGGGGGTTCCTTTCCACTGCCATCCGGATGCGCTGGGTTACGCTGGCCGTGGTGGTCGCCCTGTTCGCACTGGCGGTCATGGGATTCGGCCACCTCAAGAACAGCTTTTTCCCCGATTCCACCAGTCCCCAGTATTATATCGATTTCTGGTTCCCCGAGGGCACCCACATCGAGGAAACAAACCGGCAGATGCAAAAGGCCGAGGACTACCTCATGGGTCTGGAGGATGTGGATCACGTGGTCACCATGATCGGCGGGGGACAGGTCCGGTTTCTGCTGACCTACACGCCCGAGTCCGAATACGACAGCTTCGCGCAGATCCTGGTCAAGGTGGAGGATTTCACCAAAATCCCGGACCTGTTTCAAGAAACCCAGCAGGACCTGGAGGAGATGTTCCCCCAGGCCATTGTCAACACGCGCCTTTTCGTCCTGGGTCCGGCCACGGGCGGCAAGATCCAGCTCCGCATCAACGGTCCCGATCGGCAACTGGGCGAAAAGGCTGAGGCCGTTGTCCTGGCTGACCCCCTGGCCAAGGGCGTCCGAAACGAGTGGCGGCGCAAGGTCAAGGTGGTGCGGCCGCAGCTGGCCGAGGCCCAGGCGCGCCGGGCAGGCATCGACCGGCCCCAGCTGGCCCAGGCCATTCAGGCGGCGATGGACGGGGCCCCGGCGGGCGTGTACCGCGAAAAGGACGAGTTGATCCCCATCATCGCCCGGTCGCCGGAGGGCGAGCGGGCCGACCTGGACAATCTGGAGACCATCCAGATCTGGTCGCCCGCAGCCGGAAAGATGATCCCCATCGGACAGGTGGTCTCCGGCTTCGAGGTGGCGTTTGAGGATCCCCACATCTGGCGCCGCGACCGGACCAAGATGCTGCGGATCCACTTCGACCAACGCCAAGGGTTGCCCGTGGGGCTGCTAAACCGCGTGAAACCGAAGATCGAGCAGGCCCTGGGTGTGAACGTTGAGCGCATACTGGGCAAGCCGGTCAGCCCGGACAAGTGGACCGCGGCCACCATCCCGATAAAATACAGGGACATGGTCCCGCTCAAGGACATGCCCGGCTATTATATTGCATGGGGCGGGGAGTTCGAGGATGCGGTCAAGGCGCAAAACAGCCTGGCCAATTCCATCCCCATTTTCTTCGGGCTGATGATCCTGCTGGTGATCATTCTGTTCAATTCCATCAAAAAGACCCTGATCATCTGGCTTACGGTCCCGCTTTCCCTGATCGGCGTGACAGCGGGGCTTCTCTTGTTTGACCAGCCGTTCGGGTTCATGTCCCTCCTTGGCCTCATGAGCCTGGCGGGCATGCTGATCAAGAACGCGATCGTCCTCATCGACCAGATCGATCTCGAAATGGGAAGCGGAAAGGCCCCGTTTCAGGCCGTGTTGGATTCCGGTGTCAGCCGCCTCATACCGGTTTCCATGGCGGCCCTGACCACCATCCTGGGGATGATCCCCCTGCTCCAGGATGCCTTTTTTATCGCCATGGCCGTGACCATCATGTTCGGATTGGGATTTGCAACGGTCCTGACCCTCGTTGTCGTGCCGGTGCTGTATGCCGTCTTCTACCGGGTGAAGTATGCAAAAGAAATGGCTTAGGGCATAGGGCGTGGGGCAGATATCAGAGGGCGGAGGACAGAAGTCGGAAAGCAGAAGTCAAACAAACAACCGACAACTCTGAACCTTGAACCAGCCACAAGGAACGAGGAACCAAGCACCAGGAACTAAGAACAAGGAACCAAAATTCTAAATCCTAAATCCTAAATTCTAAATTTATAAATCCCAAACCTGGAGTTCTTTATGCGGAAGGTAATAAGAAACAAGCTTCATTTCCTGATGTTCGCAGCGGTGATCGCGATGATGCTCGGCGGGTGCGCCGTGGGTCCCGACTATATTCGCCCGGACGCGCCGGAACCTGACAAGTGGATGGAGGAAGGCCCCAAGCTCAAGGGCGAGCCGACCGATGTCAGCGCCTGGTGGCGCGTGTTCAACGATCCGGTGCTTGACGCCCTGGTGGAAAAGGCCTACCAGCAAAACCTGGACCTGAGGGTGGCCGGCATACGGGTCCTGGAAGCCCGGGCCCAGCTGGGCATTGCCGTAGGGTCTTTGTATCCTCAGACACAGCGGATTAACGGGAGTTCGGCCGGCGTCCGGGTCAGCGAGAACACCGCCAACGTCCCGCCCTTTTGGGATCCGACCTACGGCGAACACAGCTTGGCATTCGACGCTGCGTGGGAACTGGATTTCTGGGGCAAATTCAGCCGTGGCGTGGAATCGGGCATTGCCAACTGGGAGGCGTCCGTCGCCGGCTATGACAATTTTCT
>JAFDKD010000218.1 GCA_019307165.1 Deltaproteobacteria bacterium
CCGCACGTCATCCTCGGACAGACCCCCGGTGCACGAGACGCTCGCCAGTTTGAGCATCGACACCTCGGCCTCCTCCACAGCGGCGGTTTCAACCATGGCCTCCGGTTCTTTCTTCTCCCGGACAACGCCCGACATCACCTCTCTCGAGAGCGTCCGTGAATGATAGGCAGGCGCCGTGGGCGCCGATTTCAGAGCGGCGCAACGACCCCCGACCGCGTAATCGGACACGCCTTGGGGCAGGGGCAACGGCTGCTTGACAATGACGGCCTGCCCATCCTCGAGACGCTTGAGGCTGTCCACGGCCACAAACGATGTATAGGCCGTCAGCAGACTGTATGTCAGTCCGAGCTGTGTTACTTCCTCCACCCGTTTATCACTCGCCCTCAGCCGATTGTAATCGGAAAGCAGTGTGATCCTGTGCCGCGCCCAGAGATAGGGCAAGGCCCCGTTTTCGTCTGACGGGGCGAAATCGGTCACGTTCAGCGTCCTGCTGTATACCCCTTCGCCGCCGGTTCCGCTTAAACGGACAGTCCCCCCGGGCTCTCCCTTCCACTTGCCGAAGACCAGCACCGGGCGCTGAGCCAGGACATCGGGAATGCTCGGCGGCTCCACGTCGTAGGTTTGAAATCCATCGAAACGGACTTTTATATCGGTCAACACGGGCGACTGGATCAGGTCTCTGAATCCGGCCGCGGTGCCGGCCGCTTCCTCAGGCCGGGTGACGACAAAGGGTTCGCCCATTCCCACCCTGGCCATGCCTTCGATGAGGTGACGGTTTACGCTGGACCCGATGCCGAAGGCGAACATGTTGGCATCGCCCAGGCTGTTTCGGATCAGATCGAAGGCCGCCTCTTCCACCGATACATACCCGTCCGTTACGATAACGATGCTGCGTGAGCACCCCTCCGTCCCGGGAAGCGCCAGCGCACGTTTCAGCGCGGGCAGGAGTTGGGTCCCGCCTCCGCCGCGCTGCCGGTCGATGACGTTCAAGGCGTGGGTCACATTTGCGCGGGTCGCGGGTAGCGAGCGCTCCGACATGAGTGTGGAGCCCCCCGCAAAAAGCAGGACATTGAACCGGTCCTCGGGCCGGAGGTTGCCGATCAGGTCCTTGAGGAGCTTCTTGGAGACCTCAAGCGGAAACCCATGCATGGACCCCGATACATCAACGATGAAGATGTACTCCCGTGGCGGAATTTGACGCGTTTCCACTTTTTCAGGGGGCTGCATCATAAGCAGAAAAAAATTTTCATCCTCTCCTTCGAACAACAGCAGGCCTGTCTGGATCTGTCCCCCTGCCAGACGGTACTTCACGATAAGATCCCGGTTGCCGCCCCGGGCTTCCAGAGGGTCGAGTGCGAGGCGCGCTCGGGCGGGCCCCTCGTACCGGACATTCATCCGATGGGATGCGCAGAAAACATCCTGAATAGGGAGACCGGCGGAAAGACGGACATCCATATGAAAGGCATAAGTCGGGGGATCGCCCTCATGGAGGTACGGGTTGGCGGCCCACGAATCCGCCGCTCCCGAATCGCCGGCGCCGGAGCCGGTATAGCGGGGGCCGACCACCGTGGGGTACACAAAGGAATAGACGTTGTCTTCGGGAACCAGAAGTTCGGTGTATCTGAGTTCTACTTTGATGACGTCTCCCGGCAGGATGTTGGCCACGTTCATCTGAAACACGTTGGGCCGCTGCTGTTCCAGAAGAGATGCGCTTTGTCCCTGCTTCTTGGCTTGCTCGTATAGACGCCTGGCCGCATCCCGCCTGTCGATCTTGGCAATAATGGTCCGCTCGCCGATGGTCATTTTCATACCGTAGACCGCGGCCCGGGTGGATGCGGGGAACACGTATATGGCTTCCAGCGGCCTTTTGCCCCGGTTCTCATAGACCTGGGTGACGGTCGCATCGGCGATGACCCCCGAGATAAGAACATTCGCGGATGTGGATTTCAGGGGCAGCCGGTCCACCTCGGGATCATCGCTTTGGACCAGAAAATAGGGGGAAAGGGTCTTGTTCCCGTCTTCCGCGGCCCGCGCCGCCACCGGCGCTAAAAAAATTGCCGGGATCATCACAATCGCCGGAAAAAATCTCATAAATCGTTTCATTTTCATTACCTCCCTGTCTTGGTGTTTGGGGTTTTGAATGATTGGACAAGGAAGGATCTGAAAAAGTTCCAGCAATCTTTTTCCAACCCGTTCCAGAATTGGAACGGGTTGGAAAAAGATGAAGATTACCGAATGGTAATGTTCCCGTCATGTTCCGGTAAGCTCCGTTGATTACAATACCCGTCATGAATACAGCCTGTATGTGAATTGGTTTTCGGAACACACCCTGACGTGGAGGTAACACAATGGAAAGAAAGAAACATTTTGTGAAAACGGCACTCATGCTGCTGGTGGTCGCCGCCTTTCTGGTATCGGGTTTTCGGACGGTAACGGCGTCCAAAGGCGAATCGGTCCGCATGATTCCGGAAAGCTTCAGCGACCTCGCCGAAAAGGCCCGCCCCAGTGTGGTCAACATTCGCGTTGTAAAAAGCGTGAAGGCCGGGGGGCCCGTGGTTCACCGGTTTTTCGGGAACCCCTTCGGCGACAGGAACCCGTTCGAGGAGTTCTTCGGCCCGGGTCACCGGGACCGCACACCCAGGAATTTCAAGCAGCAGGGAATGGGGTCCGGGTTTATCATCGACCGGGAAGGCTATATCGTCACCAACAACCATGTGGTGGAAAAGGCCGATGAAATCAAGGTGAAACTGGCCGACGGCGAGGAATTCGACGCCACGGTGGTGGGCCGCGATCCCAAGACCGACCTGGCGCTGATCAAGATCGACGGGCCGAACGATCTTGTCCCGCTAACCATGGGGGATTCAAGCCGCATTCGGGTCGGGACCTGGGTCATTGCCGTGGGGAGCCCCTTCGGCCTGGAACAGACCGTGACCGCGGGGATCGTCAGCGCCAAGGGGCGCGTCATCGGGGCCGGGCCCTATGATGATTTCATTCAAACGGATGCGTCCATCAATCCGGGCAACAGCGGCGGGCCGCTCCTGAATTTGGAAGGCGAAGTGGTCGGCATCAATACGGCCATCATGTCCCGAAGCGGCGGAAACAACGGCATCGGGTTCGCCATCCCCATCAACATGGCCGAAGGAATTGTGTCTCAGTTGAAATCCGAGGGCCGGGTGACCCGCGCCTGGATGGGGATCGGCATCCAGAACCTTACCCCGGAACTGGCCGAATACTATAAGTTGGAGGACCGGAAAGGGGCACTGGTGACCGAGGTGTACGGGGGAGACCCGGCGGACAGGGCAGGCATCAAGGTTAACGACATCGTCATAGACGTTGACGGTAAGACCATCTCATCCAGCCGCGAACTTTCCAAGACCATCGCGGATGCCGAAGTGGGTGAACGCATTCCCGTCACGTTCATGAGGGACGGCAAGGAAAAGACTGTGGGTGTAAAGCTGACCAAACGGGTGGACCCGGACGCGCCGGTGACCGTAGGCGCAGGCAACTCCAAAGGACTCGGATTGCAGGTCGCGGAACTCACGCCCGAAACGGCCCGTAGGTTCGGCCTTCCCGAAGACGAAACAGGCGTGCTCGTGACCGGCGTTGAGCCGGGCGGCAAGGCGGATAAGGCCGGTGTGCGGAAGGGCGACGTCATCAAGGAAGTCGATCGCAAGCCCGTGACCACGGCGAAAGACATTCGAACGCAAGTGAACAGGGCCGAAGCCGGCGACAAGGTCCGGATGCTCATCAAGCGGGCCAATGCAGGGCTGCTGGTGAAAAAAGTCCCCGTATAAATCCGGATTCTGCGAATCCGGATTTATGTGACAAAAAACGGGCACGCGCCTTTCCGGGCGCATGCCCCGTTTTTCTTAAAAAGCGTCTCAAAATAAAGTCGAATTTCTTACTGGTTGTTCCCGAGATTACACGGCCTCCCGAGCTTGCTTACACACGGAAAATTTCGACCCATTCCGGCCCAGCGGTGTCTTTAATCCGGCATCCTGCATCTAGTATCCAGCATCTTGTATCTTGTATCTTGTATCTTGCATCCAGCATCTCGTATCTAGCATCCAGCCAGCATCCGCCGGATCGCCTCGCCCGCCGCCTCGCCGATGCCGGTGAAGCGCAGGATATATCGGTTTTCCCGCTCTCCGAGATTCACGATCTTGCCATCGATGGATACGACCTCTTCGCCGGATCCCGGCAGTTGCGCCTGGATGTTGGCAAACACGGCCAGGCCGCGATCGGTTTCCATTTCGGCCCCGGTGGGGGACAGCTTTATCAGTCGGGCCTCGCAGGTTTCGGGATCCACCTGTTTTCCTCGAAACCGGCGAAACGTGACCGGCACGGGTTCCGGCAGCATCTTTAATCCGCTCACCACAGGGGGCAAAACCCTGTCGGGATCGTCCTTCAGCCCGCGGACCTCCCACATGCGCATGACATCCGCCACCCCCTTGCCGAATGCCTTGAACGGCCCTGTTGCTGTTACGAAGTCGGCTGCGGCGTCGAAGGTGCTCTGGGATATCAGCACCTGCCCGCCTACGGTGAAGGACTCGATGCGCGCCCCCAGGTTCACGGTGTGCCCCACGGCGCCGTATTTAATGCGCATGTTGGATCCCATGTTTCCCACAACGCAATATCCCGTATTGAGGCCAACCCCCATTTCCATGGCGGGAATACCCGGGTCGGTGTTTTCCCGGTTCATCCGAAGGCGGGCCAGCTGCATGTCCACGGCGCAGGTCAACGCGTGACGGGCATGGTCAGGGTCAGGTGTGGGCGCCCCGAAAACCGCGAACACGCTGTCCCCCAGAAAATCGATCACATATCCACCGTATCGCGAGACAAGCCTGACCATCTCGTCGAAGTGGGTGTTGAGTATGGCGACCACCGTTTCCGGCCGTGTCTTTTCCGAGTAGCGAGTGAATCCGCGAAGGTCGGAGAAGAGCACGGTCACTTCCCGCTTGTCTCCTTCCAGAAGGGCCTCCCGGCCTTCCGCCACCACTTGCCGAACAATCTCCTCCGGCGCATAGCGGGTAAAGGAGACCAGGCTCGCCCGCATGCCCTTGACCGCCTCATTCATGACCTGGATTTCTTTGATATGCGATTGAATGTCGGTTTCGCCCTCCAGTTGAAACGCCTTGATTCGCTCGGTTTCCTTTGCCAACCGGAGTATGGGTCTGGAAATGCTTCGGGAAAGAAACACGGAAAAGCCGATGGCGAGCAAAAGTACGGCCAGGGACAGGAGCGCCGTCACCACCTGGGTGGTTTTGAGCGGGCCCACAAAGTCGTCCTGGGGCACGATGATGACGATTTTCCAATCGATGGCCAACGCGTCGGGAAAATCGGCAAGCATGCCGATGTATTCCGTGCCCCCGGCTTTGTACACGAACTCGGCACTGCCCCGTCTGTCATATTCCTCAAAAAACCGGGTAATCCACTCCCTGCCCAGTTCCTCTATGCCGGCCATGCGCGAGGATTCCTCCCCCTCGACGATCATGGAAGCGGGCTCCGGGAATGCGACCGTCTTCCGTTCCCTGTCGATAATGAAGGCGATGCCCGATTCCCCGATCTTAATGGTACTCAAGAAGGCCGACAACTCGCCCAGTTCGATGTCCACGGCGACGGCGCCCGTGACCCTGCCCTGCCCGTCCTTGACCGGATGGCTCGCCGTGATCCCGAGGACACGGACGATAAAAAAAATATAGGCATCCGTCCACCTGGTGGTCTTGGTTTCAACGGCTTTTTTGTACCAGGGGCGACTCCTGTGGTCATATTTCACCTCATTGGAGCGGTGGGTGGCGAGCACCTCCCCTCGGGTATCCCTGTACTTCCACGTCACAAAGGGAACGTCCCCGCTCCGGTCGATCATTTTCGTAGCCACCGTCCCGTCGGGCATACGCTTGGGCATGAGGAAATTCCCC
>JAFDKD010000947.1 GCA_019307165.1 Deltaproteobacteria bacterium
TTGCTGCTCTCTGATTCACCTTCAAAACGCCGGCTGCCTGTCCTGAGCAGAGCCGCGAACCCTCCGGGACCAGGATTTTATTTACGTTTTAAGCGTCATTTTTTATAGTTCATTGATTGAAAGGGTGCGGGCTTTTCGAGGGGCCTTCCCGGAGAGACCGAATAGCAAGGTCTAACTGCAAGCGGATAGGGGCATACGTTGGAAAGAGGAAAAACGGGATGGGGCCGTCTTTGGGATAACCGGTTGATCGCGATCGGCATCGTGTTGGGGATTTTATTCTGGTTTCTGGAGGCGGCGCTGCACGTTTTTTTGTTCGAGGAACGAGGCCTGGATGCGGCTGATCGTCTTGAGCATGTTCGTCGCTTTCGGCATCTATTCCCACCGGATGGTGGCCGCCCGCAAGCGGGCCGAGGAAGCGACAACCATGGCCGGCGTGGAACTCTCTCAGATATTCGAGACCGCCGCCGACGGCATGCGGGTGGTGGACAAGGATTTTAACGTGCTTCGGGCGAACGACACCTTTTCAGCCCTGTCGGGGATGCCCAAGGAGGCCATTATCGGTAAGAAGTGCTACGATGTCTTTAGCGGGCATCTCTGCGACACACCCGGCTGTCCCATGAACCGGGTCATAAACCGTGAAGAGCGGGTGGAGTACGACTCCGAAAAATTCCGCGCGGACGGCGCCGCTGTCCCCTGCATCGTCACGGCCACGCCCTTCAGGCGCCCGGACGGGGAACTCATCGGCATCGTGGAGGACTTCAAGGATATTTCGTTTCGAAAGGAGACGGAAAAAGCCCTGATGGAATCCCGGGAACGGCTGCGGGAACTGGCTTCCCACCTCCAGGCGGTAAGGGAAGAGGAGCGAAGCCGGATTTCGCGGGAGATACACGACGAATTGGGGCAGGCGTTGACGGCCCTGAAAATGGACCTCCACTGGTTGAGCCGCAGACTGCCTCGAAATGACACGGCCCTGCAGGCCAAGGCCGGAGACATGTCGGGACTCATCGACGGAACGGTACGGTCGGTGAGGCGAATCTGCTCGGAATTGAGGCCCGGCCTTCTGGACGATTTCGGCCTGTCCGCGGCCATCGAATGGCAGGCAGGGGAGTTCAGCAAGCGAACGGGCATTCCCTGCGACATCTCGTCGGACCCGGAAGACATCGTCCTGGACCAGGACCGCTCCATCGCCATTTTCAGGATCTTCCAGGAGACCCTGACCAATATCGCCCGCCATGCGGACGCCGGACTGGTGCAGGTGACCCTGCGTATGGCTTCGGGCCGATTCGAGATGCGCGTCCGGGATGACGGCAAGGGGATTTTGCAGCCCCAGGTCGCCAGTACCAAATCTTTCGGCCTGCTGGGCATGCGGGAGCGGGCCCACGATTTCGGGGGCACGTTTGTGGTCAGGGCCGGCAGGAAGGGCGGCACCACGGTCGAATTGACCATCCCGACGGGTGAAGAGGGGGCCCAATAACATGATACGCATACTGATTGCGGACGATCACGCCATTGTCCGCCAGGGGCTCAAGCAGATAGTCTCTGAAACCGGGGACATGATCGTTGCCGGCGAAGCCGCGGATGGCCGGGAATTGCTGGCCCTGATGAAAGGACAGGCCTGTGACGTGGTGCTGCTCGATATCGCCATGCCGGGTCGGGGCGGGTTGGAAACGCTCAAGCAGCTCAAACGGGAAAGACCGGATCTGCCCGTTCTCATTTTGAGCGTCTATCCCGAAGAGCAGTATGCGGTGAGGGCCCTGAAGGCGGGCGCGGCCGGCTACTTGAACAAGGAAAGCGCGCCGGAGGAACTGGTGGCCGCTATCCGCATCGCGGCACGGGGGAAAAAATACGTCAGCCCTGCAGTGGCGGAAACGCTGGCTTCCCGTCTGGACGAGGATTCCCCCGGGCCGCCTCACAAGACCCTGTCGGACCGCGAATACCAGGTGATGGCCATGCTTGCCTCGGGCAGGACCGTGAGCGAAATCGCCGGGGAACTCTCTCTCAGCGTCAAGACCATCAGCACCAACCGGACGCGTCTGCTAAAGAAAATGGGCATGCGCACCAACGCAGAACTTACATATTATGCCATCAAGGAAGGATTGGTGGGCTGAGCCCCGCGGGCATGTAGGACAAACACCTACAT
>JAFDKD010000219.1 GCA_019307165.1 Deltaproteobacteria bacterium
TGAAAAAATACGATATTTATTGCCAAATACCGGGTGAAGCGGACCGCGAAAAAATCGATACTGTTATTTTCAAGGAACTCGTCAATGGGGTCTTCCGGGAGGAAACGAGGCTGTACTTCAACGGCATCATTCAGAACCTGAAGGATCGAGGGTGTGACACCGTGGTTCTGGGATGTACGGAGATTCCTCTTTTGATTGATCCGAACGATTGCCCGCTGCCGACGCTGGATTCCACGAGGTTGCTTGCCGGAGCCGCGTTGAAAGAAGCGCTGCGGTAGGAACGGATCTCCTCCCACAGAGCCCCGCTCCGATCCATCCTCCGTAGCAGGCTACTGCGGAGGACGGGCAGGCGCCCGGCATCAGGTAGCCCGCGCTGGGACGGCTGTGGGCAACATGAAAACGTGATTTCAAACGTCATTCCCGCACGAATTTTGGCGGGAATCCAGTCGCTCCCTTCGCGGGATCGTGGATTGAAACTGGATTCCCCGGTCCCCGCCGAAAGATACGGGATCTTCGACAAGCCGGGGAATGACGGAAAAGGAGTTTAAACCGTGATACGAAAATTGTTTTGACCTCCGTTCCGGTGTGCATTCAAACCCATATCCTATGTTCGTGGCCGTCGCATCAACATAACAATCTTAAAGCAACTTATACATTAATTCATTTCTCCCCGGATAAGTAGAGCCTCTCCGGGTCCACCACCAGAACTGGTGGATTTATTTATTATGGTATGTTTTATTCCATCTGTAAAACCTGGTCCTCTGGGCCAGGTCAGAGTTATCTGGCTATGCCAATTCGGGAATAAGGTTTCCCCGCCCAACGCCGGTGGGATCTTCGACACCTAATGGGTGCATCACTTACAGGACTTGGACATTGCACGGCCCCCTATGGGGGCGGCCTAAAATCCGGGTCCTATGGGCCCGGATCTTTATTGCAGCCGATCTGGCACAGGCTTGTCGTCAGGGAAGAGAACATGATGGTCGAGGATTTTGATGGTGAATATCTACGGTATATGGCGCGTACGGGGCGGTTTTTCCCGAAAATAAAAACTTGACAAAGGAGCCAAATCAGGGGATTATATAGGTCCCAAAATTGGCACCAGGAGAATCCCGCCATGACATCAGTTAAACAAAAGAAGTTTTCAATTACTGCCGATCAGAGCCACTTTTTGGAAAATTGCAGACAATGGGGTTATGCCGATCAAAGCAGCATTGTCCGCGAGGCGCTGAATCGCTTCATTCAGGAGTTGCAAAGAAACAAACGAAAAAATCAAATGGCCCGGAAAGCCCAGGAACTCCTTGGAGATTATGAAAAGGATCGCGAGATGACCTCCTTTACCGCACTGGACGGAGAGGATTTCGTATGAAGCAGGGAGAGATTTGGGAAATCAACCTGAGCCCTACAATTGGCGCGGAAATCAAGAAAAAGCGGCCTGCGGTCATAGTGAGCGATGACGCGATCGGCATATTGCCTCTCAAGGTCGTTGTCCCCATCACTGAATGGAAGGATCGCTTCGAAGGGGCCGTATGGCTTGTAAAGATAGACCCGGACAAGGATAACAGTTTGAAAAAAGTTTCGGCTCTAGACACGTTTCAAATAAGATCAGTGTCGACAAAAAGATTTTTGAAACAAATTGGGACCATCTCCCCCGAAATGTTGGAGAATGTAAAAGAGTCAATTAAAGCCGTGGTTGATGCAGGGTGATGTCATAGGTTCGGGGCGCAGCTTCCACCGTTTGGAAATGGAAATGACGACCGAAGAGAACATGAACCGAAAAAAGAGCAAAATGTACTTTTGAATCAAGGCAGAGTCGGGCTAAGCTAGCTAGTGCCCATCCATAAACGAAATTTGGGCGCTACGTAGTTTCCAGATCAGAAATATGCAATTTTTCGCAAGATCAAGGAAATCAAGGGTTTGGGCGGAGGCGTACGATAGTACGCCGCACAACCGAACCCGCTGATTGACGCCGATATTGCGGAAAAAGGCCATTTCTGGATGGAAACTAGCTACTTCGCTCGGTCGGGGGCTAGTGAGTCTCCTCCCGCAGAGCGGGAGGCATCAGGATGCCCCCTCGAAGGGGGCTCAGATTTCAACCTATGAATCAAACTGAAGTCGAATGCAACCGAAGTTGTCTTTTAAAAACGTCCAGGTGCAATACGCACTCCGTCATTCCCGCGCAGGCGGGAATCCAGTTCCCCGTTTGCCTGGTTCCCCGCCTGCGCGGGGATGACGCAAAGGGGATTTGAACCGGAATATGAAACAAATTACTTGGACCTCCGTTCCGCCATACGTTCAAACACATATCTTTTATTCGAGGCGTCGCGTAAACATTATAACCTCAAGCCAACTGCTACACGTAATTCTCTTCTCCCGGGATCGGTAGAACCTATCCGGGTCCTCCACCAGAGGTGGAGGGTTTAGTTGTTACTAAGAGAGATGTTTGGAGACAAACCCCCTGATAAATGAAAGTACCCGGTATATTCCATAAGGATGATGCCGGAACCTCACCGGCTCAAGCACTGCCCCGTCTGAGGTCCGGATACGAAACCTGCCTTTTTTTTCCGACCCTTCATTCAACTGCCTGAATTTTGTGACCACATGCCATGCGCCGTCGATTCTTATCTTCAATGATTCGAAGGCCTGAAGCCGCTTCTTCAACTCGACACTGGTGAGCAGCGAAGGTTCGGCTATTCTCGTCAAGGCCCAAGAATCCTTTTCCGAGTAGTAGCTGCCTTCACCGCACTGCGGTACGCCCGGATCCCCGGATGCAATTTTATCGAGAAGATTTGGGATTCGCTTTACAGCTGTGAGAGCCTTTTTGAAATCGAGATCCGAAGGTTTCCTGCCCGGATCGACAGGTAACGCGCCCTGCATCAAAACAGCCCCCTCATCGAACGCCTCATCCATATGATGAAATGTGAAACCCGTCTCTTTTTCTCCCTTGTATACAGACCATGCCGTTCCCATTATTCCCCGGTACTTAGGCAGTAGGCCGTTATGGTAGTTGACCGCATGCTTGAAGATTCCAAGCAGATCGGGACTGAACTTTTGGGGGCAATAGAAGGAAAGCGCAATCGTCGGGTTGATCTCCTTGCGCAGGCGGGCCAGAAATCGAGGGTGATTGATGTTTCCGGCCTCCGGAACGAGTATTTTGAATTGATGCCGTTTTGCCCAGTTATCGAGATTTACCGGCAAGTGTACTGTGGAGCGGGGTTTCATGGTCGGCGCGAGAAACGACTCAATGTCAAACAGTGTTCGGAGCAAGAGCCGGCGCCAGAGGGTGAGCGTAAACTTCAGCGGTTTCGGCGGGCATATTGCCGAAAGTACCATGTCGTTTCGGGCGACCACTGCCTTCAGAACGCCTCTGACGAGAACGGCCGGCGCCCCCCATGCATGGCCGGGGAATATGACTACTCGATGCATAAATTCCTGCCCTTCAGGGATTTATCGAGACGCGTTTCAGAATGGCGAACGCCTGCTTGAACCCCAGGGCGCCGACGCTGTGTATGCCGCCCAGGGATGGGTATCGTTCGCTTTGAGACGGCTCGCCATTTGAGCGATCGCGTACACTGAGATATACGTAGGGGCATGTTCAATATGCATACCTTTCATGGGGTATTCCCTTGGATGATGGAGCCCGAGCCCGTATCAGGTCACAGGGTCGATGGGCGTTTTGGGGACCAGTTCAGCCGCTTCAATCTTCTCCGCGATATCCAGGCAGGTCAGGTCGTGCCACATAGCGCCGGTCACCAACACCCCGACGGGCAGACCGTCCACGACGCCCGCCGGCACGGCCGCCGACGGCAGACCCAGCGCATTTGCCGGCATTACCGGACGCATCAGCTCTAGGACGTACTCGCCTGCCTCGGCCGAACTGACGTCGTACCCATGCTCGAAGGGCAGCTGCGTCCAGGTGGGCGACACCACGGCGTCCCATTCCGAGAAAAACTGACCCCAAGCCTTCTGGAGAGAGTGGCGCTGCATCCAGGTCTGGGCGTAGGTGTCCATGGTGGCGGGTTCGGTGGCTTCGAGTGAAAAACTCAGGAATTTGTTGGCCTCGTCGCTTAGAAGCGGGCTCAGCAGCGGCAGGGCCACCCGGACGTCGGCCAGGACCAGGCCGGTCCAGATCGCAATGACCTCCTCGTATCGAGGCGGCTCGATCTCTTCGACCGAATAGCCGGCCTTTTCCAAGGCATGGCCGGCGGCACGCGTTACGTCGGCGACACGCGGATCGGTCTGGCCGGCCGGCGGGTTCGGCAGCAGGGCCACGCGTTTGGTCGGCGGCGTCGGCGGTTCGATCGGCATGGGGACGCTCCGGGGGTCGCGTAAATGCGCGCCGGCCAGAATCGACAGACCGAGGCGCACGTCAGCCACCCGGCGGGCCATCGGTCCCTCCACGACCATGTGCTGGAACACGACGCCTTCGTCTTCCATGGGGATGAGGTTGGCATGCGGGACGCGGCCCATGGTTGGTTTTATCGACGCTATCCCGCAGCACGATGCAGGATTGCGCAGCGAACCGCCCAAATCGTTCCCGAGCCCGATCGGCGTCATGCCCACGGCCAGAGAGGCGGCTTCTCCTCCGGAACTGCCTCCGGCGGTGCGGCCCGGCTTCCAGGGATTGCGGGTCACCCCATACAGGGCGCTGTCCGTGTGAACGCGCAGGCCCATGTCCGGCAGGTTGGTCCGGCCGATGGGCACGCCGCCCGCGCCCCGCATGCGCTCGACCACCGGAGCGTCAAATGGCGCAACCGCTTCGGCCAGCCCGGGTACGCCATTCGTGGTGGGGAGACCGGCGAAATCAATGTTTTCCTTGACTGTAAAAGGCACCCCGGCAAGCGGACCGAGTTTTTCACCTTTTGCCCTGGCGGCGTCGATCTCCGATGCGCGGGAAAGGGCCTGTTCGCCGAGTACTTTCACCAGGGCGTTCAACGACCCGTTCACCGCATCGATCCGCGACAGGTGCGACTCGACCACTTCCACAGAAGAGGCCTCGCCCTTGCGTATCATTTCAGCCAGTTCACCTGCGCCATGTTTCCATAAATCCGCCATAATCAGCCCTCCTTTTTAAAACCGATAGACTCGCTGACACGTAGCCCGAACACATAAACCTCGATCACGATTTCTCCCCAATCTCACCGAAAATCCAACATTTTTCCATTTCAGGACAGAGTAAGCCATGGAATCTCCTGATGTCAATCAGATAGAATCTTAACGGGCTGTTTCCCAAATTACCCAATGGATTTGGGAAACAACCCGTTAATGGGTGATAAAATCGCCACCTTCAGGGTCACGGCGGATAGGGTCTAGCAGTGCGGCGCAATAAAGTGATCGTAAAGGATAAGGACATTGATTCGCGGTGGTTAATGCACCTATGAAATTTCCATTGACATACCATATATGGTATATATACAATTTGACATGTGGCGAATTGAAGAGCACCGACGAATCGATAAGCAAATCGTTTCGATTCCAAATGATATCCTTAAGAGATATGAAAAATGGAAAGACATCGCTCTCATTTCGGGTCCGTCGGGGTTAAGATTGATCAAAGGGTTTCACGATGAAGCCTTACTCGGCAGATGGAAAGGTTATGGGTCATCTCGCTTGGGAGTAAAGTGGCGCGTGATCTACCGCGTTATTCCCGAAGCGTTGCTGTTTCAGGTAGCCTCGATAACCGCGCATGACTATAGGAGGGCATAGATGGACGAATACCGACCCGCAAAAAATAGAATTACGGTTTCAGTTGGTGAATCCGTTCGCATAATCCGCGAACTACAGGAATTGAGCCAAAATCAGCTGTCAAAGCTCACGGGAATCCCCCAGGCAACCTTATCGGCAATCGAAAATGACCGTGTCCGGCTCGGGGTTGAGCGAGCCAAGATCCTGGCCGGAGCGCTA
>JAFDKD010000013.1 GCA_019307165.1 Deltaproteobacteria bacterium
AAAAAAGACTTCGAATGAATCGTTTTGGTCTGACATTCGTGCTTGTTTTGATAGCGTTCTGTGCCGTGCTTGTCCTCAATGACCTCGCCGGCGCGCAGCAGAACGAGGGGCCCAACGTCCGTTTCAGCTGGGCTTTCGGCGCACTGGTGGGACCCGCGAACGACAAAAAACTGGCACTGATCACGCAGGACACGATCCTGACTACGGGTGACAGACTCAAGTTGTTTGTCAAACTCGTGAACCCCTGCTTTGTATACCTGCTTCACCGCGAGGGCCAGGGCGAATTCCGGCTGCTGTTTCCGTCCGGACTCGATCAGTTCGAAGCGGATTACCATGTCGGAAAAAATTACACCATCCCGCAGGGAAACGCGTCGTTCGAATTGGACGGACCCCCGGGAACGGATACATTCTATCTGCTCGCTTCAACGACCAGGCTGACCGGACTCGAGGCCCTGCTGAAGTCGTGTGAATCTGCGGGCGCACGTGAAAAACAAGCCCTCTCCAGACGAATCGTCGCTGAAATTCGTGACTTGAGAAAGCAGAATAAAACATTTTCAGGTCCCGCGGAACGTCCCGAACAGATCGGAGGGAACGTGCGCGGCCCGGATGATGACGGAATAGGTTCCTTCCCCGATCTGGGGCCTTTTGCCGTCGAGGTGTCGGCCAAAGATTTTTATGGCAGGACATACACGATCGAACATCAATAGAAAGCGAAACCTGCAGATTACGCTGCTTCTGGCCGTGGCATCGTTCATTCTATGCCACCTGCTTTTTCGGTATGCATCCGGCGTATTTGAAACCTGGAACGCGCAGGCCATCGACAGACTCTTTCTCTTTCGCTCCAATTCCTCATATTTTCAGCCTGCCTATGACGATACCGTCGTCCACGTAGACCTGAACAACAGCAGCATACAGCGCCTGGACCGCTACCAATTGAACCGCACGCACCACGCCCGCGCCATCAGCAACCTGGCGGATATGGGCGTTTCCGTACAGGCATACGATTTCCTGTTTGCCGCAAGGTCAACCCCCGCCGAAGACCAGGCACTGATCGAAGCCGTGGAAAACGCCGGAAATGTCTGCCTTGGCCTGGCGTTCAGACTGAAGAAGACGGGTTTTGCTGGAAAGGATGCTGAGGAAAACCCGGATATCAAATCGTACCTGGGCGAGACAGCCTGGCCTACGCCCCTGACCGGGGACCCGAGTTCGTTTTTTGAAGCTGAAGCCCCCTTGATCACATTTCCCTCCCTTGCATCGGCATCCTCAGGCCTGGGCTACATGAACATCACCATAGACCCCGACGGCGTCTTTCGCCGAGTGCCGCTCCTGGTCCGTTATAATGGGGCTTTTTACCCCAGCCTGTCTTTCAGGGCGGTATGCGCTTATCTGAAAGTGCCTCCCGAAAGGATCGTCGTCAACCCGGGAATCGCCATCACCCTGAAGAGAGCAAAAAAGCCGGGTTCGCAAGAGGAACGGGACATCGTCATCCCTATCGATCCGCAAGGCAACATGCCGATCAACTTCATCGGTCCCTGGGGACGTATGAAGCACTACAATTTCTCCGACATTCTGCTTGCGTCGCGGGACCGGGACGAAATGGATCTGTGGCGGGAGGAACTTTCCGGAAAGATCGTGGTAATTTCGGAGGTCACCACGGGGTCCACGGACCTGGGCCCGGTACCCACGGACAGCAGCTTTCCCTTGAGCGGTATACACTCGAACGTGATCAACACCATCCTGACCGGGGAGTTTCTGCGAGAGGTTCCGGTTCTCGTGATGATGATGATTGAAATTCTCCTGCTGGGTGTCGTTGTTCTGCTGTCGCTGCGGTTCACCCCCCTTTATTTTTCGCTGAGCATTCTTTGCATCGGGGTCCTTTATGCAGGCGCCGCGAGCGCGGCCTTTCTTTACGCGAATACCATTATGCACTTGATCCGCCCGCTGCTGATGCTGGCCTTCGCCCTTATCGCCGTTGTGGTTTTCCGCTACTTCACCGAGGAAAGGGAAAAACTGGAAGGGCTCCGCCAGCGGGATTTCATCCGCGCCACCTTCGGAAGGTTCCTCAGCAACGAAGTGGTGGAGGAGCTGCTCGGTACGCCGGGGGCTCTCGAAATGAACGGCGAAATCAGGGAGGTCACGTTTCTTGTGTCCGATTTACGGGGGTTCACGGCCCTTTCAACGGTACTTTCCCCCCGGGAGGTGATCAATATTCTAAATCGATACCTGGAACAAATGGTAGATATCATCAGCCGTTATGGGGGCACGGTAAACGACTTTCAAGGGGATGGCATCATCGCCTTTTTCGGCGCGCCGTTGCACGAAGAGGACGATCCGCAACGCGCCGTTGCGTGCGCACTGGCGATGCAAAACGCCATGGGTCCATTCAATGAGGACCAACGCCGGCGGGGTCTCCCCGAACTGGCCATGGGTATCGGCATCAACGGCGGAGAGGTCGTGGTCGGCAATATCGGGTCGGAGAAACGGGCCAAATACAGCGCCATCGGCACCCCCATCAATATGGCGTATCGAATCGAAGCCAACACGGTGGGGGGACAGATCCTGATCAGTCCGGAAACCTTTGAAAAGGTCAGCTCGCAGGTGGATGTTCGGGGGACGCTCACGGCTCAGTTCAAGGGGATCGATCGTCCGGTGAACCTTTATGAAATATGCGGCATTCAAGGACGATATAAAACCGCTCTGGCTGAAAAACCGGATGACTCCGTTGCCCCTATAACGTCCCCTCTTTCCGTCAAGTGTTTTGTTCTCAAAGGAAAAACCGTTTCCGAGGACGTCATCATGGGCCGTATTCTCGGCATTGGGAGGTCTTCCGCCGAGATTGCATTGGAAAGTCCCGTGGCGGTCCTTGCCAATGTAAAGCTCGAACTCGTGACGGAGGACGGGTCTGGTTTCCCTGAAATGTACGCAAAAGTCATGTCCGTCGAACAGACGGATGCCGCCTCATCGAAATTCAAGGCAAGGATGGAATTCACCTGGCTTCCCAGGGATGTGGCCGCCTATTTTGAGAAGAAGAGAATTTAAAGTGACTGCAATCGAACGAGCCAAGGCGGGCTTCCAGCCGTGGGCGCTTTTACTGGCCGTGTCCATCCATTTCGCCATCCTCTTTCCCGGGCCTGCCCATGCGGGAAAGAAACCTGAGATACTCACATTTCAGGAATCCGAATCGGATATCGACGCGGTTTTCTTTTCGCCGGACGGGCGTCACATCATGAGCGCCGGGAACGGCCGGGTCAAGGTGTGGGACGTGTCATCCGGCGGATTGCTGAAGATCTTCGGACCCGAGAGGCTTTCGGTATGGTCGACGGACCCCAAGGGGTTCTTCGGACCATTTTCGGTCGGCGTGCCCCTCCCATACGAAACCCGTTTCAGGAGTCTTTTCTCCCCGGACGGCACGCAGGCCTTTCTCGGCATTTTCCCGCTCTTTGACAGGGCTACCGGAACGCTGGTCGGAAAAGGCGGCGCGGACGCCCGGGATGCAGAGCAGTACCCGGTGTGGCACCGGAAATACATCAGCGTCAAGAGCAGGGTGTTTGACGGATTCGAATCCCGCAGAAGGGGATACGAAGATACTGTGAGTCGATACCGGATTGAAGAGAAGAGAATGCCGGCGTTTTGCTCGCCGGACGGGAAGTATGCCCTCATGGGCGGCGACCTTCTTTACAATGCTTCGGACGGCGGGTTCGTTTATGAGCACAAGGACGGATACCCGGGCGCAGCAGCGTTTTCACCCGATGGGAAACGCGTTCTCTTTTCGAATCAGTACCGCCCGGGAACCAAAACATACGTCCCCTATGTGTTTGACATGAAAAGCAGGAAAAAAAGGGCCCTTGAAGGTGACGGCCACGGGGCGCCGATCGAAGCGGTCGCCTTCTCACCCGACGGCCGGCACGTGGTTTCAGGAAGCCGGGATTACACACTGAAACTCTGGAACGTGGAGACGGCCGCGGAGATCAGGACCTATGAGGGCCATGCGGGGCCCGTGAGGGTGGTGGCCTTTTCGCCCGATGGCCGGCATTTCATCTCGGGGGCCGACGATAATACGCTCAGGGTTTGGGACGTAGACTCAGGACAAGAGGACTCCATTTTCAAACCGGCCGGGGCCTATGACGGCTCTTTTGTCACGGCCGTGTTTTCCCCGGGGGGGCGGCACGTAATCACCGCAAACAGGCGCGGCAACATAACCCTGTGGAATGTCGCCGATGCCGTTGAAACGGTTTCCGTGGAGTCCGGCGGAAGGATATCGTCGGCCGCGTTTTCCCCCGACGGACGTCTCCTTATCACAGGCCACGAAAAGGGGCACACGAAGCTATGGGCAACCGGATCTCTCAACTTGATCGCAACGCTGTCTTCATTTGACGACGGTGAATGGGCCGTGGTAACGCCCGAGGGCTATTTCAACGCGTCATCCGGCGGCGGCAAGCACTTGAAGGTCAAAGCGGGAAGGAGCGTCTATTCGATCGACAGGTTTTATGACAGGTTCTACAATCCGGCGCTCGTAGCAAAAAAACTGAGCGGTCGGACGACGGTTGCCGGGCATGACATTCGCGAGGGCGTTGCCGCCCCTCCGAAAGTGAGGATTGTCCGCCCAAGAAATGGAGAAACCTTCCTGCAGTCGGACATGCGTGTGGTTGTCAAAGCAGTGGACAACGGGGGAGGCATAGATGAAGTCCGCCTGTTTCACAACGATTGCGCGGTCGGTGGCGGAAAACGAGGTCTTAAGACCGTCACCGAGAACGACGTTTGGGAAACGGCATACCAGGTTTCGCTGGTCCCGGGAGAAAACAGGTTCAAGGCCCTTGGATTCAGCAGCGACAGGACTGAAAGCGGATCGCACGAGATCACACTTCATTTTTCCAGCGGCGAGGAAAAAATCGATTTGTATCTCGTGACGGTCGGTATAAACGAATACGCGAACCCGGGCATGAATTTGAATTTCGCTGTAGCGGATTCAGAAGGGTTAAAGAATTTTTTCACGGAAAAATGGCGCCATCTCTTCCACGATTTCCATGTCGCAGCCATCCATAACCAAGACGCCACGAAGTCGAATATAACAAGGGTATTATCCGGGCTGGATGCCGGGGCGCAGGATGTTGTGATCATTTTTCTGGCCGGGCACGGGCTCAATATCGGGGATGAATGGTATTTTTTGAGCCACGACGTCAAATACCCCGAAAAAGAAGATGACGTGCGGCAAAGAGGCATCTCATCTACGGAAATGGCGGCAATGTTAACGGGCATCCCAGCGCTGAAAAAGGCACTCATTATCGACGCGTGTAAATCGGGGGGTGTCTTGTCCGCGCTGTCACGCGGCGTCGAGGACCGAAGAGCGATTGCGCGCCTTGCACGATCCACGGGAACGCACGTGATCGCCGCGTCCACGGACAAGCAGGTTGCCGCGGAAATTCCCAAACTGGGCCATGGGCTGTTTACCTATGCCCTTCTCCGCGGCCTGAACGGAGAGGCCGGCAACAGGGATGACACGGTGACCGTCCGGGAACTTATTTCGTACATCGAGCAATACCTGCCGGAAATGAGTGAGAAGTACGGGCAGATGCCCCAATACCCGGTCGCCGACTCCAGGGGGCAAGACTTCCCGCTGGTGGTCTTGAAAGAGAAATAGGGCATAATTGCACACCGATTCACACCCCAGACAGGCCGATTCACCTATGTGAACATCATCTCCCTGACAGACGTTACCCCTTGCTCGGTCAGGTCCCTTATTATCGCCACGGCCTGAGACAGTTCCTTGTTAAATGGTTTAAATAGAAGAATCTTAGCTTCGCCGAAGAGGCCCAACTCTCGCATGACTTCCGCCTTCATGAGCCTGTCGTGTTCCAGCGTCTCATCAAGCAAGAGCGCGAAGGCACGAAGGTTTTCGGTTTCTTTACGGGACATCGGCGTGGCGTTGATTCCCAGCCGATGTTCATCATTACCTGCCCACCACGTCCGAAGTCGAATGTAATGTTCCTTTTTCTTATCAGAGACGCCCTTATCCAGACTCCCAAAGTAGTCTTGCATCGTAGGCGTTGCATACGGAAGAGCATCGCTGAATTCAGCAGCATCCTGATCACGTGGCTCCCACGGGTCGATTTC
The DNA here is from genome assembly GCA_019307165.1 of Deltaproteobacteria bacterium. GTDB lineage: Bacteria > Desulfobacterota > DSM-4660 > Desulfatiglandales > Desulfatiglandaceae > JAFDKD01. Next base: position 6,112 of record JAFDKD010000013.1, read on the forward strand.
TCCAACCTGCTCTTGCTCGTCGATCCATACAAATGCATGACAATGCTGACACTTGACCAGCCAAGGTTGGTCGGGAAGCATCGGCGCCTCTCTCTTCCCGTCTGTCCAGAATCGCGCTCCACAGGTGTTTCCGGATGCGAGCGTTCGCTGTGCGATGAATTTTCCACAAACTGAACACTTGCGAATAATGGTGGGACCCGGTGTCATGAGCTACTCCCTTTGCAGTGAGTTGAACTCGGCGACCAACTGCGGTGCAAATCGGGGTCGGTTGCTTTCGCCCTTTATACGCTCGGCGTGGCCCTAATTTTAAATTTTCGCCTCTTAGGCGGCTCCGGTCTGATGCCTTCAATAGGCCGGATATCAACGCTTAGTTACACAATTCAATAAAATACGAACCCAAAAAGGGAGGAATGTCAAGCTGTACGGAGACTACAATATATGGGACCACGGCCTGTATTGGTGGATACACGTGGCTTCGGCTTGACTTGGTGAATACCGACGGATTACCATGTCTACAAATTGGAGTAACGTATTTTCAATATAAGGGAGAATAACATGGATAAAATGGAGAGGCTGAGCAACACCGTCCGGGATATCGCCGTGGGGGGCGGAGCGGTCGCCACGGGGATCGCCACGACCGCGACCTTGGCCGGAGGTCCGCCGTCCACCGAGTTGTCCTATGTTCTGCCCCGGGCCAAATCGGCGGTGGTCTTCGCCCTGCCCCTGGACCAGGACAACATCGAGTCCTTTCTCAAGAAAGAAGACCCGGCCGGGGTCAACATCGACAACCGCCGGGTCAACACCATGACCAGCGGCATCGCCCTGGAGATATCCGAATACCTGAACATGAAGGGTTTCGAGTCCGCGCCGGTCATCTCCAACGCGGTGTATCGGAAGGACGTCCCGGGCGGGCCGTATTCGGAAATGCCACCCCTGTCCCATCGCTATCTGGCCGTTCGCAGCGGCATCGGGCACTTCGGGTTGTCCGGCAATGTAATACTGGACCGGTACGGCGCGGCCGTCATCCTGGGATCGGCCGTGACCGCGGCCGAGCTGGTGCCGACCGAGGCCCTGGACCCGGAGGACAACTACTGCGACGGCTGCCGGTTGTGCATGTCCGCCTGCGCCTCCGGGCTGATGGCCGCCGACGATACGACAGACGTCACCATCGGCGGGGTTGAATTTACATACGCCTGCCGCCGGACCTACAGCCGTTGCGACTACGTCTGCGGCGGTTTCACCGGACTGCACCCCTCGGGCAAGTGGTCCACCTGGTCTCCGGCCCGCTTTCCCATTCCGGAAACGGACGAGGAGTTCTATCCGGCCCTGATGGAGGCCGTGGAACCATACCGCAACCGGCCCAGACAGGAGTTCGGCTGCAACATCTACCACCCCCTGGTTCCCGGCAACCGGCTCGATTTCACCTGCGGCCACTGCCAGTTCGTCTGCCATCCGGACAAAGAGGTCCGCAAACAACGATATCGGATGATCACATCCGGCGGGGTGGTGATCCAACTCGAGGACGGTTCGCTCAAGGCGGTTCCGCCGGAAGAGGCCACAGCCCACTTGGCGGCCATGGACGAAAAGGCCCGCTCCATGTACGAATAGTTCCGGCCGAACTGGAAAGCCGTAAGTTTAAAATGCATTGTGAAAAAGGCAGCGTGATGATAACGCTGCCTTTCGTCATCAGATGCAGATCTTTTATGTTACATTATGATCGTAAGGCGCGTCTTTTTTTACGACAAAACCAGGCGGCGACTGCACCCATCAGCAAGACTAAGGCGAAAGCGCCCCACTGAGTTATCGTCGGGATGGGCGAGCAACGGTACATGGTAAATGCACTCTCAACCAAATTGCTTCCCTCTCCACCCAAATACACATCCACTGCCTGTGTATCCGTCTCTCCGCCCGGGGTCATGACATCCACGCAAAATTCCCAAGTGCTCCCGGCACTTATGCCTTCGGCAGGTCAGTCGGAGAATCGTATGAAATTGCCACCGTCGGTAATGTCACCAGGTTCAAAAAACGTCGGATTCTGAGATTTGTACCCTACAGTCCAGCCGGAAGGAAATGTCAACATTACTGTGCCCATTCCGTCATCCGGGCCCTCACCCCTATTTGTCACCGTGAAACACAGTTCTGCCGTCCCGGGCATGTAGCAGGTGGGACCACCCGTTTGTTCCAAAGTGGAATCGCTGAAAGCAGCATAACTGCTCAAAGGAACAAGAACCAACAGGAAAAAAAGTCCAATGATTTTTGCCAGGATACGTTTCATTTCATGCCCTCCCTAAGGTTGCGTTCTAATTACGGGTTTATACTTCCATCCTTGCGGAATGATTGGCAGCCGGCCCTACACTCTCAGGAACCCATAGGGATGCTTCTATTTCCCACTGCTTTAGTATAGTTTACTTTGGCATTATAAATATAATCCATAGTGTCTTTATATTAGCACAAAAAAAATCCATAGTGCAAGATTGATTCAGAACAATCAATCGTATTCCCTGGGCCTTCGGGACGCAGAAAAGTGCCGCCATCGCATCGTCAGTGTATTTTTCCAGGAAGTCGTTGTACTGAGCAATCAACCGGGAATTCATGAGGCGCTGCAATTCCCGGACGATCTCACACTTCTTGGGCGGAATGACGGAGCGATGTGTATCGATGTGGAGAATAAAGGATGGTTTGTAAAACATGGATATTACAATGACAAAGATTCGATTATTCGGCCCGCGCTATCTGTAACCGCTTTATCAGGTGCGCAACGCGTGTGTTTATCTCCAACCAGGCGCTGGGTAGATAGATACTGTGCCTGCCGGATCAACCCTGCAACTATTGCGTGATTTCGAGCACTTGGGTTCCCGGCAAGCTGTGCGTATCGAAACGACCCCCAATATGTGGGACTCGGGCCTAAATTGACACCAAAGAACGATACGTGCAGTTAACACGATATTTCAGGGTTGGAGTTCCAAACGCACCAGTATTGGGGCGTGGTCTGATGAATAGAAATTCAAAATCCGGGCTGCAATAGGCTTAAAACCGCTGAAAAAAACCCTGTCAAGGGGCAAATCCCTGTCAACCCCTAAAAACTCACTCCAGAAATCCGACTTCAAATCGCCGGTTCTACGGCCCTTGGGAAAATCGGTTACTTCCTTTAGATGTATGTTCCGGGTTATTTCTTTGACCAGGCTCAATCTCTTCTGGTTCCAGGTGTTGAAATCCCCGACCATTAGAATCGGGCCCGAATGAGCGGCCATAATGGATTTCAGGTCCTCAAGCTGATGGGCTATCTTCTTGACCGACCAGCGCTCGAAGTTCAACAGGTGAACGTTGACGGCCAGCAGGCGTCTTCCATTTGGCAGCGGGTATTCTGTAACAAGCGACACTTTTGGAGCGGTTACGCCGAATTCCCGGTATTTGCTGGGCACCGGCTGAATCCGGACGGGAGTCACCCGGGACAGGGTGAGAACACCGACCGTCTCACCGCCGGGCCAGGGGTAATGCCATCCTTCGGCAAAATAGCCCCCCAACTGCTCCGGTTTAAAAAGGTCTGGTTCCGCTTCTTGAAGAAATACGATATCCGGCTTTTCCTGCTCCAGGAGTAATGTCAGGTCTTTGACGAATTGTGGATGTTTGCCTTTCTGGGCATTCCAGTTTACCACGGTGATGCCGGCCGGCAGCGTTTGATCCCGGCTTGGGAATTCCGCTATCTTGGTTGCTCCTTTGCCCCGGCATGAAATCGCCAGGACCACCAATACGATCAAGAGGCCCCTCAGCGCGCAGTTTGCTGTTAATTTCATGCGTGACATCACCTTAAAACCTCTACAATTTTAAGATATGCATCTCATTTGACAAAACACAAACTACATTTTATCATATTTTGTCCAAAAATCCAAACACCCGCTTGAAATCTTTAAGATTACCAAAACATACATGCAAGAAATCTGGGATGAGGGCAGGCCACGCTTTTGGCAAGTTATCTTCACTTTCGCGGCTAAATTAGCGAATACCATATATTGCAGACATCTTCTTTCAGTCCGGCAGCCCCGCCTTGCGCATCAGTTCAATCATTATCACTGTCTGATTTGGGTCCTTGTAAGGCACAGTCATCACATAACGCCGGGCTGAAAATTTGGGATTAATCCGCATAAACTCCTGGGCCGCGGCATGAGCTTCATCGTCTCGACCCCAGGCTGCATAGTTTAAGGTAAGCGCAAGGTGACCCATAACATGGTTGGGCCAACGGGAAAGTAGCTGCCTTGCCATCTTGATCCCGTCTTCGTATTGCCCGGTGAGCCTGTATGCCTGAGCGGCTGCCCAATAATACCAATCCGCAGCGCCCAGAGGTTCTAGACGGAAAATGGTCTCGATGTGTTTGAGGGCCTCCTCAGGCCTTCCCGAAAGATTTAGAATTCCCACCATAAAGGCATGCGCGTCCGATGAATTGGGGGCGAGTTTAATCGCCAGTTCCCCTTCCGCAACGCTCTTTTCGTACTCTCGGATAAGCCCATAAAGCATGCCCAAATGGGCGTGGAAATTCGCAAATGAGGGGTCCAATGATATGGCTTTCTTTTCAAGCCCGATTGCCTCCATCAGGGATTCCGCTGGAGACTTGCTCATTCCCAATAAAACACCTTGGGCAGTTACTATTGCTAGACCGTGGTATCCCAATGGATACTGCGGGTCCAGATGGACCACCTCTTCGGTCAGTTGGCGGGCCATGAAATTACTTTCCTTGTTTACTTCAAGGGCAAGTTTTCGAGCCTGGAGCATCTTGAGATAGGCCTCCAGGTTGTCCGTACCCTTTCCGTGAAGTCGTCCAGCTTCGCCGTAAATCGCCTTTATATCGAGAGCTTTTAGAATCTTCAGAGTGATCTCATCCTGAATGGCAAAAATGTCCTTCAGATCCCGGTCGTAACGCTCTGCCCACAGATGACGATTTGTATTTGCCTCAATAAGCTGGGCAGTCACTCGCACCTTATCACCTGCTTTACGAACACTGCCCTCAAGCACATACCGCACACCCAGTTCACGACCAACCGTAGGGACCCATACCGACTTACCTTTGTAGGTAAAGGAGGAGTTTCGAGCGATGACAAACAGGTCTGGAACTTTAGAAAGAGCGGTAATGATTTCCTCCGTGATCCCATCACTGAAATACTCCTGTTCAGGATCGCCGCTCATGTTGTCAAAGGGCAGCACGGCGATGGAGGGCTTATCTGGCAGCGGCAGAGGAGGAGTCCTGGGAAGCCCGGCCTCAATCAATGATTCCTTCATTCTGTTAAGAAAAGCCTGATCCTTTGGAGGAGTGGCTTTTATATAGTTCTCAACTGAAAACTTCGGATTTAGTCTCAAAACTTCTTTTGCCGCTTTATGAGCCTTATCATCTTCACCAATTTCCATGTAAATCAAGGTAAGCCTTACCCAGGCGGGAAAGTGATTGGGATTGCGCTTTACCACCTTTTCGTAGAGCTGCATTGCTCGATCATTGTTACCCAAACCCTGATAAGCACCCGCCAGAGTGCTGAAGTACAAGTTTGGTGTCATAGGGTTGAGGCGGACAGCCCTTTCAAGGAACTCAATGCTTTCTCGGTATCTACCAACTTCACGAAGTAAGTAGCCGTATAAAGCGACGATATCCCCCTCGTTTGGGCCAAGTTCAACCGCGCGTTTTCCTTCAGACAAGGCTTCATCATATTTTCGTTTTATAAGGTAGACGCTACCCAATAAAGCGTGTGGGCTTGCTAAATCGTCGTACAATGAAACGGCTTTTTGTGCGAGTTCATACGATTTCGCTAGGTCTTCTTGCGGTGATTTACCCCAGCCTAGCGACACATTCCTCAAATATGTCCATCCAAGAGCTATCAGACCGCCTGAAAAGTCAGGTTCTAACTCAAGGGATTCTTCCGACTTCTCTCTGGCGAGGATATTCCCATCTTTACTGAACAGCCTGATGGCCTCCAGGGCCTGCAAGAACAAATCATAGGCTTTCGGGTTAGTTGTACTCTTGCGCCACATGCGGGCCTGCTCCCCTTCGGTAAGTTTTACCTCCAGTGATATCAAAATATCCCGCGTAATGCCGTCTTGCAGTGAAAACAGATCAGTTGCTTTACCTTCATATTTTTTGGCCCACAAATGATGTCCCTTCACCGCGTCGATGAGCTGAGCAGTGATCCGAACCTGATTCTCAGACTTCCTCACACTCCCTTCCAAGACATATCTCACGCCCAACTCCTCGCTCACTTGCTGAACTTTCACCGGTTTTCCTTTGTAAGTGAACACGGAGTTGCTGGCGATTACGAACAATCTGGGGATTTTGGCTAATGCTGTGATGATTTCTTCGGTAAGGCCATCGGCGACATAATCCTGCTTGGAGTCACCGCTGATGTTTGTAAAAGGCAATACAGCAATTGAAGGTTTATCAGGAAGCGGATAGGCCATCTTCTGCAAGGAAGCGGGTTCAATAGGTGGAGGACGGAAATGGAAGTTCCAGACCGCCCAAGCCCCGGCCAAAATTATTATCGCTATCGCTGCACCTGCCCAGCGCCATTGTTTGGGTTTTTGGGTTACTTCGCCGATCATCTTTCCGACATATTCAGGCGCCATCAGGACGTTATATGCGCGAATGGGACGGAGTATGTTTTTCACAGATTGTTCACCAAGGTAAGCGTATCCCAGGTCAAGTTTATCCCTGACCTGATCAAAGGCAGTGCCTGAAATGCAGAGCCCCCCCGGTTCCGCCATACCCTCCAATCTCGCAGCCACATTGACGCCATCTCCATAGATGGTTTCTTTCTCCTCGATGACATCGCCAAGGTTGACACCGATGCGAAATTCCATCTTTCGGTGCTCAGGGAGGTCAGCATTTCTCGTTTTGAGTTCTTTCTGGACATCCACGGCGCACCGAACGGCATCCACCACGCTTGGGAACTCGGCCAGGACGTTATCACCCTTGGCATCCACCACCCTGCCGTCATGCCCTTGGATGAGATCGGTCATCACGGCACGGTAGGCGTTTATCGTGTTCACGGTGGCCTCTTCATCATCCGCCATCAGACGGCTGTATCCCTTAACGTCTGCACTGAAGATAGCTGTCAGCTTCCGCTTTTTCTTCTCCTCGGCCACCGGAACACCTCCTAAAACACAAAAGCCTCCGCGCGGATACGGCTATCCGCTGGAGGCTCAACGCTTGCCACCTTCCGGAGACATGAAACCATGACTTCCTCCCAGAAGGTTGGGGTTATGTTGTTGGGTGACTAGTCAACGAATTGAATGGCGATCACAGGATAGCGGATTTGGGGGAGAATGTCTATATATTGTATCCGGCTGAAATGACTTGAGATTTGCGTATACTGCTATGGTTCGGGACTTATCAACAGCTTGAAATCTTTAAGATTGCCAAAAGAAACATGCAATCATGACTTGATTTCGGCTACTTGGTTTCCTGGCACGTTATGTTGCGCCGTTGGAGTTCAGTGGGCCGCCACAACATATAGCACCTTGCCTCCCTCACTTCAGCCCCGCCTTGAGCAGGGCCTCACTAAAGCGCTTTTTCTGAATTGGGTTCTTTTTCGGGGACGTCTTTGCAAATCGCTCGACAGAAAAATTAGGATTTAGCCTAAGGACCTCAGTGGCTTCAACGCGTGCATCCTCCAGACGGCCTGCATAACTATAGCAGGCAGCCAGAACCACATGTGAAATAACACTCTTAGGATGCCGCTCCACCGCTTTCTCAGCCCAAGCAATAGCCTCCTCATACTGACCCAAATCACGGTAGGCTCCGGCCAGATTGTGCAGATACCAGCCAGGAGCGATAGGATTAAGTCGTATCGCTTTTTTCAGAACTTGAATGGCTTCTGCTGGTCTGTCTGCAAAAAAAAGCCCCATCCCAAGCCATGCTAGGGAATCTGCCCCGTTAGGTTCAAGCTCAACGGCCTTTCGCCCTTCAGAAATGCCTTTCTCGTAGTCCCGCTTAAGAATATAGATATTCCCTAGCAAAGCATACGCAGGCCCGAAGGACTCATCCCTGGCTATGGCTTTTAGTGATAATTCGGCTGCCTTACGTAATGAATCTCTAGGAGACTTAGTTGTACCTAGCCATACGTCCATCAAGTGCGTTACACCCAACACGTAATATGAAACCGAATAATTGGGATCTAAGGCAATGGCTTCCTCTATAAGTCGCCGTGCCTTCAGGTTGTTCTCCGGGTTTTGGCGCCTAGCATGTCCTCTTGCCTGCATGGCTTTTAGATAAGCTTCAAGATTGTTCGTGCCTCTTCCATAGACAAGAGCTTGCTCCCCATCTGTGAGCTTCAACTCCAGAGCCTTTATCACATTCATAGTGATTTCATCCTGAAGGGCAAATATGTCCTTTAGGTCACGGTCGTAACGCTCCGCCCATAGATGATGGCCCGTCTGCGCATCAACAAGCTGGGCCGTGATGCGAACCTTGCCCTCAGATTTTCGGACGCTGCCTTCCAGAACAAACTTCACGCCAAGTTCACGGCCTACCTGCTGCACCTTTACAGGCTTACCCTTGTAAGTGGATATTGAGTTACGGGCAATCACAAACAGCTTTGGCGTCTTGGAAAGAGCCGTTATGATTTCCTCGGTCAAGCCGTCACTAAAATACTCCTGTTCGGGATCGCCGCTCATGTTGACAAATGGCAGCACGGCAATAGAGGGTTTGGCGGGGAGAGGTAAAGGTGGCGTTTCAGGTATCCCCGCCTTGCGAAGGGCGTTGAGCCGACGTTCCAGGTGGGCCTGGTCTTTATATCCATAGCTGCTGATTTTGCTGACCGCCTCTAACGAGAATCCAGGCCTTATCTCGAGCACCTTCGCAGCATGAATTCGGGCTTCCTCCTCGCTACCATACTCTGCGTAAACATCGGCAAGAAATAAGTGCGCTCTTAAACTTTGAAATTCACCCTTTTGGGATCGGTCGAGGAGTTGCTTGTATACTGTTAGCGCCTCTTCGTAGCGTCCCTTCATGCGGTAGGCTCCGCCCAGCCATTGCAGGTAGTATGCCGGATAATAGGGGTGAAGGCGCATGGCCTTCTTGACCAATTGGATCGCCTCATCGAATCTGCCCACAGCATACATGGAAACCGCTAAAAGAACATGTGCTTGAGCATTGGTCGGACCGAGTATGAGAGATTTTTCTCCTTCAGCGATAGCCATTTCATATCGACGTTGTAGCAGGTAGACAAGTCCCAATAAGGCGTGTACATCAGAATCAGATTCATCTAAGGATAATACTTTTTTAGAGATTTCTTCGGCCATCTTAATTGATTCGGTAGGGGATTGGCCCCACCCTGGCCTGCGAGCAACAATATGAGTCCATGCAAGCCTCACCCACGCCCATACATAATTGGGGTCAAGTTCTACAGCCCGTTCAAAAAATTCCATTGCTTTGGCGTTGTTCTCCTTAGAACTGCGTTCAAATAGCTTCAGTCCTCTGACCGCATAACTCCAGGCCTCCAGATTGGTGGTTGATTTGTGGCTTATCCGGGCTTGTTCTCCTTCCGTTAGCTTCACCTGGAGTTCAACGATGATCTTATGGGCGATCTCATCCTGAAGGGCAAAGAGGTCTTTAAAATCCCGATCGTACTTCTCCGACCAGAGGTGGTATCCCGTGGTGGCGTCTATGAGCTGGGCAGTAATCCTTACACGGTTCCCGATCTTTTGGGCGCTCCCTTCCAGCACATAGCGCACCCCAAGCTCCTCGCTTACCTGCTGGATTTTCACCGGCTTGTCCTTGTACGTGAATGTGGAATTACTGGCAATGACGAACATTTCCGAAATCTTGGACAGGGCGGAAATGATATTTTCGGAGATCCCGTCAGCTATGTAATCCTGT
>JAFDKD010000220.1 GCA_019307165.1 Deltaproteobacteria bacterium
ACGCCCCGGGCGCGCCGGGTATTGACAAAATTCGCCAAGGACCCGGACAAAACCCTGGTCGTGGTCGATCCCCGTCTCTCGGAAACGGCCAGGCTCGCCGATATCCATCTGCCCATCCGGCCGGGAACAGACGCCCTCTTTTATCGGGCCATGATTTCGATCATCCTTGCCCAGGGCTGGCAGGATCAGGACTACATCGACAAACACGTCAGCGGCTTTGAAACTGTTCGCGCATTGTTTGCCGGATTGGACGCCAAGGCGGTCCTGGAGGTTTGCGAGTTGGATTATGACCGGGTCAAGGAGGTGTGCCGGCTGTTCGCCACGCGAAAATCCAGCCACCACAGCGATCTGGGCGTCTTGATGACACGGCACAGCACCCTGATCTCCTATCTTGAAAACGTGCTCCGGACGGTTTGCGGACGGATCGGGGTCCCGGGTGGAAATGTTTTCCCCCTGGGGCTTCGGGGCGGGGGAAAAAGAAGGGAAACCCCGGACGAGCGAGAGGCGCGTCTCTGGCGAACGGTGGCCACCGATTTCCCGGCCATCACCGGCATTTATCCGCCCAACGTCATGCCCGAGGAAATTATGACCGACCATCCGGACCGGCTTCGGGCCGTTATCGTCAGCAGCACGAATCCGCTTCGGTCTTATGCCGACACATCGGCTTATGAAGCGGCCTTTAAAAAACTGGACCTTCTGGTCACCGTGGAAATCGCCATGACCGAAACGGCGGCGCTTTCCGATTATGTCCTGCCGGCCCGGTCCGGGTATGAATCCTGGGATGGCGGCATATGGCCCGATTTTCCGAATATTTTTCTGCAGTTTCGTCAGCCGGTTGTCGCACCGGAAGGAGAACAACTGGAGGCCGGGGAAATATTTCTCCGACTGGCCGATCGCCTGGGCATGGTGCCGGAAATTCCGGAGGCCCTTTATCAGGCGGCCGACAGCGGCGACCGTATGAAATTCGGCGCGGCCCTGATGGAATTCCTTCAGTCCAACCCGGCCGCGGCAAAGAAAATGCCTTATGTCCTGGGAAAGACACTCGGGGGCGACTTGGGGTCCGTTCACCAGGCATGGCTCTGGGGCATGGTTCAGACCCTGTCGCCGCAGGTTCAGGAAATGGCCCGGCAGGAGGGATTTCATCCGGGTCCGGGCCTGGGGGAGGAGGTTTTCCAGGCGGCCCTGGAGCGGCCCGGGGGAATGTGGCTCGGCGGGGTGGAGGCGGCTGAATGGGACCATTTCCAGGCCCTTGCCACGGAAGATGGAAAAATTAACCTGGACGTGCCCCTGCTGGCGGATTGGCTTCGGGAGATCGAACCGGACCGGGAATCGGAAAAGCTGGAAAAGGATCAGGATGAATATCCCCTCATCATGTCTTCGGGTCGGCACATGGACTACAACGCCAACACCGGGATGCGGAATCCGGTCTGGAACGAAGGCAAACGGGCCTGCACGGCCATCATGCATCCCGAGGACGCGGAAAAACTGGGTCTGGAGGATGGGCAGATGGTCAAGGTTGCCACCGAAGCCGGTGAGGAGACCATCGAGCTTGAAATCACCAAAACCACCCGGCCGGGATACATGATGATCCCCCACGGGTTCGGCCTTGTCTACGACGGCGAGACTTTCGGCGCCAATGCCAACCGGCTGGCCAAAAACACCCATCGCGATCACATCGCGGCCACGCCGCTGCACAGATACATCCGCTGCCGCGTCGAGGCGGCATAGTTGGGGAAGGAAGTCTGGAAGGATATGGATGTTGATGCATACCTGCGCCGGGAGCGTGACGCATGGGATTAGAACTCAAATCCGATGACATCGTATTTCTGGATACCGCTCCGTTTATCTACTTTTTCGAGAAACACCCGAAATATTTTCCAAAGCTTGAAACGATGTTCGGCCGGCTCTATCCTGACCAATGACAGGGCCTGGGAGAAGTTCGAAGAGGTGAAGGTCGTTTTGGTGGGGGAGTTGTAAACCGAATTCAGGTATTTTTAAAAAGTAAAACACCCCCAGCGCCGTCGCCGGAAACGGTTACGGTCTACGACCTTTGCTTTTGGTCTGGTGTTGGTTACGCGAAATCAGGACCGTGTCGGATAATTTCATCCGCGATGACCAGGCGGCGGATTTCCGAGGTGCCCGCGCCAATTTCATACAGTTTGGCGTCACGGTAAAAGCGGTTGATCGGGTATTCCATCATGTACCCGTATCCACCGTGGATCTGAAGGGCCTGATTGACGACGCGCCCGGCGGTTTCGGCCGCAAAGAGAATGGCCGCCGCAGCCACCTTGTGCACCTTGGTCCCTTTGCCGCCCCGATCGGATTTGTCAGCCTCGACAGCCGCACGGTATACCAGCCCCCGCGCGGCCTCGATTTCCGTATACATGTCGGCCAGCTTTGACTTGATCATCTGGAAGTTGTAAATCCGCTTCCCGAATTGCTCCCTTTCGGAGGCATATCGCGTGGCCAGTTCAAAGGCCCCCTCCGCAATCCCCAGCGCTTCACCGGCAACGAAGGCCCTTTCCACGTCCAGCCCGCTCATCATGACATGAACGCCGCCGTTCACTTGTCCGATGACATTTTCTGCGGGCACGCGGCAATCCTCGAAGATCACTTCACTGGTAGGGGAGCCTCGATTCCCCATTTTTTCCAATTTTGCCCCCACCGAAAACCCGGGAAATTCCTTCTCGACAATGAAGGCCGTAATCCCTTTTGACTTCTTTTCCGGGTCCGTCTTTGCATAGACGATCAGCACGTCCGCAACGGGCGCGTTGGTGATGAACATCTTGGTGCCGTTGAGCACAAAGCCGTCGCCGTCTTTCCGCGCCCTGGTGGCGATGCTCACCGCGTCGGAACCCGCGTTGGGCTCTGTGAGGGCCATGCCCCCCACCAGGTCACCCGAGCAGAGCCCCGGCAAATACTGCTGTTTCCGGGCATGATCGGCGTTCCTGTTCAGGTTGTCGGCGCAGAGATTGGCGTGGGCCGCATAGGAGAGCGCCAGCGCCGGGCAGGTCCTGGCCATTTCTTCAACGATAAGGACACCGGTTAGAAGATCGAAGCCCGAGCCGCCGTACGCCTCATCGATGGTGGCCCCCGGCAGCCCGAGTTCGCCGAGTCGATGCCAAATGCCTTCCGGGAACTCGTCCTCCCGGTCGATCCGCTCCGTATCCGGAGCGATTTCCTTGAGCATAAACTGGCGGACGCTCATCTGTACCAGCTTCTGCTCTTCCCTCAGTTCGAAATCCATATGATCGGCGCCTCCTGTATCAAATCCTCAACACCCCGTGGGGCGTTTCTCCGAATTCCCGGATGAGGGCGACAGACAGGCAGATGCCCAGCACCTTGCGTGTGTCGGCCGGATCGATGATGCCGTCGTCCCACATCTCCGACGTGGAATGGTACGCGCTGCTTTTCACGATGTAGTCCTGGGTGATCTCCTCGTAGATCAGATGCCGCTCCTCCTCGCTCAGGGTCTTGCCCCGGCGCTCCAGGGCCTTGAGGCGGATCTGGGTCAGCGTCTTTGCGGCCTGCTCCATCCCCATGACCGAAATCTGCGAGTTGGGCCATGAAAACAGGAACCGCGGGTCATAGGCCCGTCCGCACATGGCGTAATTGCCGGCACCGAACGAGCCGTTGGTCATGATGGTCAGCTTGGGCACATCCAGGTTGGCCTGAACCATGAGCATTTTTGCCCCGTCCTTGGTAATGCCGCCGTGCTCGTAATCCTTGCCCACCATGAACCCGGTGATGTTCTGCAGAAAGATCATGGGCACCCGATCGCGATTGCACATCTGCAGGAACTGGGTGCACTTCTGGGCGCTGTCGGAAAAGAGCACACCGTTGTTACCGATGATGCCCACCTTCCACCCATATAGAAAAGCGAAGCCGCAAACGGCGGTGGCGCCGTAGTCGGGTTTGAACTCGTGGAACCGGCTGCCGTCGACAATGCGCGCGATCACCTCTCGCATGTCGAACTGCTTTTTGACGTCGTCCGGGATGATTCCGTAGAGCTCCTGCGGGTCGTAGTAGGGTTCTTCCGGTTCCCGTTTTTCCACCGCCGCCTTGGCATCCCCGGCAAAGGTGCCGATGATCTCACGCACCAGGGCGATGCCCTCCTGCTCCGAATCCACGGCGTAGTCCGCCGTCCCGCGGATGGAGCTGTGAACGTCGGCGCCGCCCAGTTCATCGGCCGTGACCTCCTCGCCCGTGGCGGCCTTTACCAGGGGCGGGCCTCCGAGAAAAACGCCTCCCGTCCCGCGCACCATGACCGAATAATCGCACAGGGTAGGGATGTAAGCGCCGCCGGCGGTACTGTGTCCCAGCACCAGGGCTACCTGCTTGACCCCCAGGGCGCTCAGCATGCACTGATTGCGGAATATGCGCCCGCCCATATACTTGTCCGGGAAAATGTCCGACTGCATGGGCAGAAACGCGCCCGCGGCGTCCACCAGGTGGATCATGGTCAGGCGGTTCTCGAGAGCCATATCCAGGGTTCGCACCATCTTCGTGACGGTCAGGGGATACCATGCCCCTCCCTTTATGGAGCTGTCGCTGGCCATGATCATGACCTCGCGCCCGCTGACGATGCCGACCCCGGATACCAGAGCGGCGCTGGGCACGGTGCCCTCGTATCTCTCGCAGGCCGCCAGGGTGGAAAGCTCCAAAAAGGGCGTGTCCGGATCCAGAAGCAGGTCGATGCGCTCCCGTACCAGTAGTTTTTTCTGTTTTCGCAGCCGCTGGATGTCTCGTTCCGGCCGATCGAAGCGGGCCTTGCGCTGGCGCTCGTGAAGTTCCGTGGCGAGTTTCCGGTTGTGGCGCTCAAAGGCGCGGAAGCCGGCGGACTGCGGGTCAATGTTGGACCGGATGCGGCGCATCATTGGTCTCCTGTTTGGGGTTCAAGGTTCAAGGTTCAGGGTTCAAAGGTTCAGGGTTCAAGGTTCAAAGGTTCAGGGCTGAGTTCGTCAGTTGTTTGTTTTCGTTCCTCGTTCTTCATTAATTCGACATTCCTTGTTCGATATTCGTTATTCGATATTCTCTGTCTTCCGCCCTCTGTCATCTGTCTTCCCACTTCCGACTTCCGAAATCCCCTTCCACCTATGAATCCCCTAAAGTGACCAGCGCTGCATTCTTGTCGAATGACTGGCCGGGTTCAAAATGGATTTCACCCACCCGGCCGTCGCGGGGGGCCGATATGACCGTCAGGATCTTCATGCTTTCGATAATCATCAGGGGTTGGCCCCTGACGACCCGGTCCCCTACGGCCGCCTTGATTTCTACGACCACGCCGGGCATGGGGGCATTGGCGCTGTTTGCGCGGCGGCCGGTCTGCTGAGCGGCCTGCTCCACGGGGTCCACCACGGAAAGCGTGAATGTGCGGTCAAAGGCCCGGATGTAGGCGGTTTCTCCCTTGACGGCGATGCGCATGGCTGCGCTGTCATCGCCCAGTTGCAAGACCGTTTTCATAGCCGGTCCGGGTGTACGATCGACGGGCAGGGGAGGGCCGTCTCCCACTTGAAGACGCCAGTCGCCGGGACGGCCGTGCAGGGTGACGTCGTGCTGCTCTTCCTGTAGATGGATGTGGCGGCGCATGTCAGTTCCTCCAGGTTCCGATGGATGCATGGGGTTCGGGCGCAAAAAAGGCCGGATCGGTGAATACGCGGCTGCTGAGGGCGGCTGCGGCCAGCAACAGGTCGCGCTGGTCCCGGCTCAGCGGGGGCGGTTTCAGGTCCGCCTCGTGCAACGGGATAAAGCCGGTGTGAATGTGTCCTGCTGCAAAGTCGGAGTGAGAAATAATGCGGCCCAGATAGTCCACATTGGTGGTCACCCCCAGCACCGTGGTCTCACGCAAGGCTTTCAGTGCCCGTTTCAAGACCTCGTCGCGGTCCTTCCCGT
>JAFDKD010000221.1 GCA_019307165.1 Deltaproteobacteria bacterium
TAGGGCACGTCATTCATGATGATCTGCTGCATTTGCCAGATAAGCTTCCGTCGCTCGTTGATGTTCATGGCCTTTGCCGAAGCCTCGCTGATTCGGTCGTATTCGGGGTTGTTGTACCCGCTCATGTTCCAGCCCCGTTTCCTGTCATTCTTGGAGTGGAAAAAATTCCTCAGATAATCGGGGTCCAGGGAAAGCGCACCATAGGCGAGTATAAAGGTGTCGTAATCCCTGCGGATCTTGACCTGGTCCAGCAGGGCGCCGAAAGCCATGGGTTTGGCCGAGGCGGGAATGCCCACCGCCCGCAGCCACTCTTGTATGATCATCCCGCTCATGGCGCGGAGGGGGTCATAGTCCGCGGGCGGTGTCAGAATGGTGAATTTCTCCATGGGCTTCCCGTCGGGGAGACGGATATCTCGTCCACCCACGACCTTGCCCGATTTATTGACGGGCGGTGTGTCCCATGTGTAGCCGGCCTTGGTCAGGATCTCATAAACTTTTTTGACGCGGTCTTCCCGTGAAAGGCCCTCGCCGTATGTGGGCAGGTTCGGACTGTGCCAGAATTGATTGCCCGGCGGTACAATGGAATCCATTCGAGTGCCCTGTCCCTGCAGGATTCGCGTGATAATGAACTCCTTGTCGATAAGCGTGACGATGGCGCGTCTCAGATTCACATCGTTGAAAGGCGATTTTCTGACATTGAAGCCCATGTAATACAGGGCGCTCCGCTTATTGAAAAAGACGTCAATGTCTTTTTCCTTTTGCAGATCTTCGAGATACCCCGGCTGTATCCCCCACCAGAACATGTCTATGGTGCCCTTTTTCAGGGCCAGGACGGCGGCATCCGATGTGCCGAAAAACTTAAAGATCGAACCGTCCACATAGGGTCCCAGGACCCTCCCGTTGATGGTCTTTCCCAATCCGAAAAAATGGGGGTTCTTTTCCAGATAGATATAGGCGCCCTGCCGCCATTCCTTGAGCACGAAGGGCCCGCAGGCGATGGGGTTTTCCACCTTATAGTTGAGCAGGGTGGCACGCGGCTTTTCCGTACCCCGCGCCTTTTCGGCAATGGCGGACCAGGCCTTTTTCTGGACGATGGGCGTGGTCAGCGTTCTGGAGAGAAAAATCGCCCGGGGTTCTTTCAGATAAAATACCACCGTCTGTGGATCGGGCGTCTCGATTTTATTGATAAATCGCCACTTGGATATATATCTGGGGACCTTGAATTCTTTTATCAGATTGCCGGTAAAGGCGATGTCCGCAGAGGTCAGGTCCGTTCCGTCCGACCATTTTGCCGGTCGCAACTTGATGGTATAGGACAACTCGGCCTCGTTGAACACAGGCGCTTCCGCCGCGAGCCAGGGAATGAGGACCAGGGTTTCAGGGTCCCGTATCAAAAGCGGTTGATAGATCTGAGACAGGACCTTGCGTGACCACCTGTCGCTTGCCCTCATGACGTTGAGAGTCTTGGGTTCTTCCAGGAGGCCGATTTTCAGCATGCTGCCGGACCAGACGGGGACGGCCCAGGCAACCAGCAGAAGAAACACCAAGAGGGCGCCCAAAAGCGTCCTGTAAAAGGTCGCGTTTGTTCTGACAAAAACGGGGGAAGCAGGATTCATGGTGGTCTCCTTTCAACGTGTAAAGGGTTTGCGACGATATCCTAATCACCGGAATTCGTTCGGCCGTTCTGCAATTCCGATACTAAACGTCGGTTTTTCGCCTGTTCATTTCCTTGACTTTCTTTTCAACAAAGTCAATAACCTCCCGTTCGAGTTTAACCCCGTCCAATCTGTTGATCCGTGGAATGCCTCCGGGGCTGACACAGTTGATCTCTACCATCTTATCTCCTATCACGTCAACACCCACAAAATAAAGGCCGTCTTTTACCAGCCGCTCTTTCAACACCGAGCAAATCTCCCGCTCTTTTTCCGTCACCCTGTGTTTGTACGCCCTGGCCCCTGCGTGGATATTGGTCCTGAAATCCCCGTCCCGCGGCACTCTTCTCATGGCCCCGATGATGTCGCCGTTGAGCATTAGGAGCCTCACATCCCCATCCTTCTTGACGACGTCCAGGTATTCCTGGTCCATAATGGGCTCCCTTTCGGGGTAGGGATGGTAGGCCCTGACGTAATAGTTGATCAAGGAATTGAGGTTTTCGCGGTCTCTCACGCTGACCTTGATCACCCCTTCGCCGCCGTATCGTTGCAGCGGTTTCATCACCATGGCGCCGCCGAAACCGTCGATGATTTTTTTGAGACGGGCGGGGTCCCTGGACACATGGGTCTCCGGAATGATCTCGGGGAAGTTCAACGCATACAACTTGCTGTTTCCAAGGATCTGGCCGCTGATGCTGTTGATGACAAAAACCCGGTCCGATACCGACGCGAGCACCTCCAATGCCTGATAAATCAACGGGGGATTTTTTCTCAGGAAGAGGGCATCCAGGTCGGTGACCGTCTCGAAAATGAGTTCCTCGCGCTTGAGACAGTTGATGAGAGCCCGCCAATAGCGCTTCATGGAAAGATCGGGATCGACCGAGATATTCCGCATACGGGCCACCACTTCATTGTCCCGGATATACAGGTCGTGGGGTTCGAGAAAATAGACGGTGTGGCCCCGCTGATTGGCCTCGTACATCAAGTGGCTGGTGGCTTCATTGACCGGATCGATGGAATCCAGCCGATCCATTAAAAAAGCGATATTCATGAGGTTGCTCCATACGTATCGGCCACATAGGAGATGATCCGGGAGGCGATGTCCATCCCCGTTAGGGCCTCAAACCCCCGGAAACCCGGGGCGTAGTTGACCTCGACCACACCGGGATTGCCCTGGGCGTCCAGGATAATGTCAACGCCCGATATCTCCAGGCCCAACGCCCGGGAGGACCGTACGGCCAGCCTTGAAATGTCGTCGGAAAGGGCGGCCGGCTCGCCGACTGCCTTTAGATGGAAGTTGGTCCGAAATTCCCCCTTTTTCGGCGTCAGCTTGACGGCGGCTGCCGCCCCCGTGCCCAAAACGAACACACGCAGATCCGTCCTGCCTTTGGGCGGCACAAAGCGCTGCACCAGGAGACCATGTACGGCGGCCGATGCGTGGTGAGCCGCAAACTGGGCCGTGGCCGCCGAATCCACCAGGATCACCCCCGCGCCCTGTCGCCCTTTGGGCGTTTTTACCACAACGGGATAGCCGCCCAATCGGGCAACGGCCTTCCGGAGGTTCCCCGCGTTGCTCACGTAGAAGGTGTCAATGATGGGAATTCCTTTTTCAGAGAGTCTTTGCAGGGTCCGGCATTTGTCGCAGGCCAGGCCGACGGCGGCCGAATCGTTGACAAGGGGTATGCCCGAGAGTTCAAAGTGCCGCAACAGGTTTCGGGCGTAAGGATTGATGGTCCCGCCTATCCTCGGCAGGAGGGCATCGAGCCGAATACCGATGGGGGAAGGCATCGAACCAGCGCCTTCGATCCCCATGTCGCACAGGCAACCCTTGGGGTGGACAAGCCGCATGTCCTGCCCCTGCCGCCTCCCCGCCTCCAGCAGACGCCGGTTGGGATGGTAACCCGCACTTCTGGCACTCAGGATTCCGATGCGCATGATGGTGAAAACCGTTCCCTTGTTTGTGTCCTTATTGTCATCATCTTTCAGGCAAAACGATCCTTGATCATAGATGCAAGATGCAAGATACTAGATACTTGATGCTGGATACTTGATACTGGATGCTGGATACTGGGTGCTAGATGCAAGATGCTGGATACTGGATACAAGATACCGGATCCAGGTTATCGGATGCTGGATGACGCCTTATTAATTGCTGAGGCGGACTATTTGCCGGTCTATAAATGTATAAGATGAAGAAGGGCTGTTTTAATCCCGTATCTCGTATCTAGTATCAACCCGATTTACGCACCAGGGATTGCTCTGAAAACGTGCTGCAAATTAACAGATCTTGCCCTGCTTAATAGGATACTATACGTCAGAACCCATGAAACCGCAAAACAGATTCCATACATTGCTGATTTTTCCCCCGGTTTGGACGCCGGTAACGCCATACCTGGCGCTTCCGCTTCTGGTGGCATACCTGCGGGAAAAGGGGTTCTCCGTTGCCCAGTACGACGCCGGGCTGGCGTTCTTTGACCGCTTTCTTCTGAGGCCCGAAACCCTCTCCGGCCTGCTTGGGAATATTTTTGAGCGGGCGGAAGCGGGACATTATGCGTCGCTTCCCGAAGACAAAAGGCTCTTGCTCGACGACATCCGGGAAAACAGGGCCCATTGGGAAGGCGAGATCGCCCGTGTCAGGCGCCGGGTCGAGTCCCTGAGGCATGGAACCGATTTCTACGACCCGGAGGCCTGCATCCGGGCCCAGAAACGGATTTACGATCTCCTGAGCCTGGTTTCCCTGGCGGTTCATCCCACCTCTTTCACGTTCAACACCTTTTCAAACCCGTCACATACCAATTTTAAGCAGATGGCGAAGTTCTGCGACGATTCCGAGGCAAACCCGTTTCTCGCGTTCTACGCCCGGCGCCTGCCCGAGGTCATGGAAACCCATACCCCCTCTCTCGTGGGCATTTCCATCTCCACGTCCCACCAACTGGCGGGCGCCCTCTCCATGGCGCGATTCATCAAAGGGCGATATCCGTCCGTCCATGTCACCTTGGGAGGCAAGCACTGCCTCAGGCTCATGGAATCCTTTTTTGAGAGCCCCGGCTATTTCAACCTGTTTTGCGACAGTATGATCGTGGACAACGGGGAAAGACCGCTTGAGATACTGATACGGCGCTTGTCAGCGGGAGGAGACCCGGGCGAGGTCCCCAACCTGATCCGGCATCATGGCGGCCGCCTCAAGCGGAATGAAACAATGCCCCATGAACCCATAGGCGATCTGCCGACGCCCGACTTCAGCGACCTTTCTCTCGAATCCTATTACTCGCCCGAACCCATTCTCCCCATGCGCCTGTCGGAGGGGTGCTACTGGGGCAAATGCACGTTCTGCTCCCGATATGACAACCGCAGGTTCCAAACGGTGCGGCCCGACGTCGCCGCGGACCAGATGGAGGCGTTGCAGCGACAATACGGGGCAAGGTGTTTCACCATCAACGATGACTGCCTGACGCCGACCTATCTGGAAGACCTGTCTCGAATCATCATCGCTCGGGGCCTGAACCCGAGAATTTCACTGTGGTGCAAGCCTGTTCATTCCTTTACGAGGGAAAGGCTGGCGCTCCTTTCCAGGGCCGGCGTGAGGCTGATTCGATGGGGCGTGGAAACGGGGCATCCCAGGATTCTCAAGCGGATGAACAAAGGCACCCGCCTGGACAGCACCGTCCGTGTCTTGAAGGATGCGTCCGATGCCGGCATCTGGAACCACGCCACGATCATATTCGGTTTTCCGGGGGAAACGGAGGCGGAGGCCCGAACCACGCTGCGGTTTATTGAAGCGCACCGGGACATTATCCATTCATCCATTTTTTTTCGATTTGTGCTTCTGAAACACTCGCACATCGTTCAACATCCGGAGGCGTTTGACATTGAATCGGTGGAGAGTCCCCGCGGGCCGTTTTCATACAAACACCCCTTCACCTGCGCGAAAGGCATGAACGACCGGGAATTGACGCGTTTTCTGGCGCGGGCACAGACGTATAGGATCAGGGATATTTATGCGCATCCCTTCTGGTTTTACCTGCGCATAAGGGAATATCTGCTCCTCTACGCATCTCGATGCGGACTGCAAACCGTGAGTCAATGGGCCGTCGACCCAAAAAATCTCGCCGTCACAGCCTCCGGACAAGATGTGGCATATTATTTCCATAGACCTGAGGACATGCCGGAGGATATGCTTGACGGCATCCGCGAACTGGTTGAATCGGGTGGCGAGGTCGGTGTTTCGTGGATAAGGC
>JAFDKD010000948.1 GCA_019307165.1 Deltaproteobacteria bacterium
TGAACACTGCTTGCCACGGCGTAGCTGCGAAGCAGCGAAGACGGGACACCTGTCGAAGATCCCGCCGTAGTTGGGCGGGGAAACCTTATTCCCGCATTGGCATAGCCGGAAAACTCTGACCTAGCCCAGGGGACCAGGTTTCGCAGATGGAATGAAATCTGGGGGCAATTTATGGTATATTGAAATTCCCTCGCTTTCCGGGGGGCGCCGTCGTCCTGATGGCGGTCTTTCTCATTGTGGCTGTTTTGCGTCTTATGGGAAGATGGAAAAACCAAGCCGTTAATCCTTATGACATTGGAGGCCGGTCATGGACTACATTCGTTACATCGACAAAACGCATGAATACTATCGCAGTCAGGGCTATGACAAAACCTACAACTACGCGCACAACGAGGACATCCCCTTCACCCCCTTGAAAAAGCCGCTCTCGGAATGCCGGGTGACGCTGGTGACGACCGCGGCCTTCCTGCTGGTGGACGAGGAAGGCCTGCCCCTGGAAGAACCCAGGATGCTCGGCACCAATGAACTGGAGGTGTTCACGGCGCCCAGCGACTGGCCCGCCGACCGGATCCTTTGCACCAGTGAGGACCACGACCGGTATCAGACGGAAATGGCTGATGTGAATGCCTACTTTCCCATCGAGCGATTGCAGGAATTCCTCAAAAATGGGGTATTCGGAAGCCTGAGCAGGAACTACTACCGAACCCTGCCGAACTACAGCCACCGCAAGACCACGGAAGTGGACGGGCCGGATATCCTCCGGCAATGCCGGAAAGACAATGTGGATGTGGCCCTGTTGACGCCTGTCTGACCCGTCTGCCACCAGACCGTGAGTCTGGTCGCCCGCGTGCTGGAAGCAGGGGGTATCTCCACGGTCACCTACACCAATGCCCGGGACATCGCAGCCAGCGCCGGCAACCCCCGGCAGATTTTTCTCAACTACCCCCTGGGCAACCCGGCGGGAAGACCGAACGATCCCGAAAACCAGCGCAATGTCCTGCGCGAGGGCCTGAAGCTGCTGGAAAATGCCGACAGGCCGGGGATCATCGTGGATCTGCCCTATTCGTGGTCCGACAGCCGCGAGTGGATGGAAAAATTCATGACCGACGAGCAGCCCTTCATCTCGGACGATGCGGAGGCCAAGCGGCAGGAGTTGCTGCAAAAGGCCAGGAAACAAAAGGTGGAACAATTGCATTAAGGAGATCTATGGGAAGCCGAATCGTCATGTATTCGCAGCCGTTTTGAGGCCCCTGCAGCGCACTGGCAGAGTATCTGACCGGCAAGGGCGTAACCTTCGAGAGAAAAGACCTCATGATCGACGAAGAGGCCCGGGAGGAATTGTTCAGCCTGGGCGTTCGCGCGGCGCCTGCCCTGGTAGTAAACGGCGAGGTGGTGACCGGGTTCGACAAGGCGCGCATCAATGCCCTGCTGGGTCTGTGACGGCAGCCATGCCTTTCGGCAAACGAATCCCACTTATTTCTTTAACCCTCCGTGCAGCGATAGGAATCGTTATCTGACTATGCCATTGCGGAAATGTGGACCGTGGCTTCACCAGGTTGAGGTTTAGGTTGAGGTCGAGAGAAAATAGTTCAAACTTTTGTCCCATAAAAGCTGATCGCTGACAGCTTGGCCAGCCTCAACCCCCAGGCATAGCCATAGGAACATGATCACGCCCTTAGGTCGTGGTCTCCAAAGAGTGAGTCTCCTCCCGCAGAGCCCCGCTCCGCGGGTCCCCGCCTTTCAGGCGGGATCTCCGCTTCGCTACGACCGGCATCAGGTTGCCCCCTCGAAGGGGGCTCGGATTTCACCCTATGAATCAAACTGAAGTCGAATACAACCGAAGTCGTTTTTTAAACGTCCAGATGCAATACGTACTCTGTCATTCCCCGCCAAAAAGCGACGGGATCTCCGACCCGCGCAGGCGGCCGTTCGGCCCTGAGCTCACAGCCGAAGGGGAATCCTATTTAGACCTCCGTTACGATGTACGTTCAAAAACATATCTTATGTTAAAGGCTTCGCACAAAATTGATAACGTCAAACCAAATGCTTTCCCTGTTTTTTTCTTCCCGGAACGGTAGAACCTCTCCGGGTCCTCCACTATGGGTGGAGGGTTAATTATCACTTACAGGATTTACCAACCCATGAACCCTACCAAAACCATTCGCGTCGAATACCATCTGGACCAGTTCTGGTGCGACAAATACGGCATGTATTTCCAGGGCTGGATCCATTGCTGCGAGAAGCGGTTGAAAAGTCTCCGAATCACCATCGGCGGTGATGCGGCAGAGGTTTCCCAATTTACCGAGCGAAAGGACCTGCGGGATTTTTTCCCGGATTACCCCCATGTGGTAGACAGCGGATTTCAAATCTATGTCCCGGCGGCGCCGGGAGAGCATGTCTACTTTACCGTAAATACGGATGCGGGCGACAAACGATTTCGACTGATCCTGCCGCGGGAAGAAGACCGCTGCCATTTCGAGGCTGACGGCCTGCCCCCGTCGGCCGCGTTTCGTCGCTTTTTCGAGTCTGCACGAAACACCCGCGGCACCGTGGTGGAACTGGGCGCACGTTCGGTGGCCCCGGGAAGATCGGGCCTGCGCGATCGCTTTAAAAACGCGGAGCAATTCATCGGCGTGGACCTGTATGAGGATGCGAATGTGGATGTGGTGGCGGACGCCCACTACCTTTCCAGGCATATTCCAATAGAGAGCGTGGACATCCTGTTTTCCCTGTCCGTGATCGAGCATCTCCAGTGTCCCTGGCTGGCGGCCGCGGAAATCAACCGGGTGCTGCGCGTCGGCGGGGAGGTCTTTATCAACGCGCCCCACAGCTGGCCGGTTCACGAGGCCCCCAACGATTTCTGGCGTTTTTCCGACGAAGGCCTCAAAGTGCTGTTCGGCTCGTCCCTGGGTTTCGAGGTTCTGGAAAGCGGACTCGAAGACGAGATGCGCATGTACCCGGAGAACCGGGGCGGCCCCTTAGCCGGTGTTCCTCTGAATCCCGGCTACTGCAGGGCTTTCATGCACGCCCGCAAGGTAAAGGGGGTCAATCCCGATGCCGTCATATGGCCCCTGGATGGAGAAGGCTCCTCGGCTCGTTCGCTGAAGTACCCCAAGGGTGAATGACCTCGCTTTAATATGCCTGCTCCGGAGTCGGGTAAGTCGTAATCGGGTAGCCGGGGGGGTCAGTCCCCCGGCCCCCTCACCACCCCTCATAAGGGCCCTGAACGGGTAGCCTGTGACGCCTCTGGAAGATTCCCCTTGACATAAATGCTGTTTCAGGTCTTAATCACGAAAAATGACAAACATTTCACCACG
>JAFDKD010000949.1 GCA_019307165.1 Deltaproteobacteria bacterium
GTCAGGGTCCGGCCGACCCGTTCGAGCAGCCTCAAGTGGGTCCCTTGCAGGGAACAGGGGGCGGCGTAGCGCCTTCGTCCATGGTCCCGGCATCTCGTTTTCGGAGCCGGAATGCAATCGAACTCATTTTTACCCGCAATTTCGCATACACCGGCCCGATTGACAAGATGATTAAGACAATGGCGCATGCCCATTCCACCCAGACGGGCATGGCCTCGGCCGTACGGCCCGCCAGAGCCGCGGCCGAAAGATCCAGGGAGGCATAGACTCGATCCACAACAAGTCCGAAAATTACCGCCATTACGGAGATGGTCGACAGGTATATGGCCGTTGCCCGTTTCCCCAGGACGCCGAAAAGGACGGTAAGCGAGGTGATATTGGTTGCGGGACCGGCCAGTAAAAAGACGAGCGCCGCGCCGGGGCTTACCCCCTTAAGGATGAGGGCGGCGGCAATGGGCGTGGATGCCGTGGCGCAGATATATATGGGAATCCCTGCGGCGAGCATGACGAGCATGGAACCGACGCCGCCGCCCAGGTATCGAATAATGAGGTCTTGCGGGACGATTACGGAAATGAGTCCGGCCAGAAGCAGCCCGAAAAGAAACCAGGCTGCCAGATCTTCCCACACCTCCGTGAATGAAAATGCCAGTCCCGCCCGCACTTTTTCAATGAAGGTGTGATGCCGGGCATGCGCCTTCGGCGAACATGATTCCCCATCGCAACAGGCATCGACCGGGCAGGTGAGATCCGGTTTGAGGGGTCGGTCGTGTTCTTTTTCCAGAAGGTTTTCCGCGATCCCGGCCGCAAGGGCGGTGAAAAGCGCCGCTACAGGCCTTGCCACCGTCATAATCGGATCCAGCAAGGCATAGGTAATGGCCATGGAGTCCACGCCGGATTCCGGCGTGGATATGAGAAAGGCGGTTGTGGCCCCTCGGTTGGCTCCTTGCTTCCTGAGGGAGACTGCCGCCGGCAGGACCCCGCACGAACACAGGGGCATGGGGACTCCCAGGAGCGAGGCCTTGAGCACGCTGACGAAACGGCCCCTGCCCAGATGCCGCGCCACGGCATCCGGGTTCAAAAAAACCCGAAGAAACCCGCTCACCACCAGCCCGAATATCATGTACGGCGACGATACCAATAGAAGCCGGAAGGCCTCAGTAAATACATCGGCGACAAAAGTCAAATTCATACTCCTTTACATAAAAACCTGTCCCGCAGGGACAGGTTTTTATTCACACACATGCGTCAGCCCCACATTGATCAGCTCCGCAACATGGTTGTCATCAAGAGAATAGTAGAGGATTTGTCCGTCACGCCGGGGTCTTACCAGCGACAGGTCCTTCAGGCGGCGCAGATGATGGGAAACGGCCGATTCGCTCAAGCCGAGAAATGCCGCAAGGTCGCACACGCACATTTCCCCTCCCCACAAGGCCATGATCATTTTAAGACGCGTGGGATCTCCCAGGGCTTTATAGGTCAGGGAAAGACGGTCCAACCGATCCCGCCGGAGGCTTTCCTTTCGGGCGCGGTCAACGCGGTCTCTGTGCACCGTGCGGATATGGCAGGTTTCATTGTCAAGGGGCATCGGAAGGCTCATCTAATATTTTTTGAATTTTAATATTTGAGTATATGCTCAAATATAGTAAGGAGGGGCGGGCGCTTTGTCAATTTTTTCCGGTCTAATCGACATATATTTTTAAAAGAAAGGCCTTGACATTATAGTAATACATAGTAATATATCTGCCAAGATTGATAAGGGAGGCGCCGGTCATATGAAGAAGCAGAATATTATTACCTTTAAAGTTGATAAGACGTTGATGGAGGTTATCCGGGATATTCCCAACCGATCCCAGTTTATACGCGCGGCCATCGTGTCCGCCCTCGGAAGCGTGTGTCCGGTCTGCGACGGCGCGGGCATGTTGACGCCCAACCAGAAACGGCACTGGGATGATTTCTCGAATAAGGTCGTAGGGAGAAGTATTTTCTCGCAAAGGCGCAAAGATCGCAAAGAAAGATAAAAGATTTTTTGACAGGATAACAGGATGAACAGGATTTTAAAAAATGAATTTTTGGCGGCCTTGAGTACCTTGGTGAGAAAAATTGAAGATCAGAGGACGGAAGGCGGATTGGAGAATTAGGGGAGCAAGGGGCAAAGGCGCCATTCATTTTGATAGGGCATCCCCCTGTAGGAGCGGTTTTAACCGCGATATCGGTTGGTCGTGTCAGATTATTGCTGCCGGTTTTCATCGCGGCTAAAGCCGCTCCTACATACGGGTCATTCCTATCAGAGTTAGGAAGTCCGGCTCATCCCTCTCAATTCTCAATGTTCAATCTTCAATGTTCAATGTCTCTTTTTAACCCTGAACCCTGAACCTTGAACCTTGAACCTCTGAACCCGGAACCGGAAGTCAGAGGGCGGAGTGCATATGTATGCCC
>JAFDKD010000222.1 GCA_019307165.1 Deltaproteobacteria bacterium
TCGATCCGCTCATCGGGGGGCGCTATCTATGGAAGATGGCCGACAAGTGGACCATGATCCTGAGGGGCGACATCGGCGGTTTCGGCATCGGGTCCGATTTTGCCTGGCAGGCGGTGGGCATGATCGACTTTCAGCCGTGGAAACATGTGTCGTTCATCGCCGGTTACCGGGCGTTGGATATGGATTACGAATCGGGGAGCGGCCTCGACGCATTCAAATACGACGTGCTCATGCACGGCCCCGTGCTGGGTATCAATTTTCGCTGGTAAGGAATTCATATTGACATAACCTATGACCGAAAAATGGAGGGATCGTATGCTGAGAAAAAATGTTTACTTTTTGTGGCCTTCATTACGGCGATGGTCTGCTGTCCGGCATTTACGGCATCAGCCGCCGATGCCCCCGTCATCGATACCAAAGCGGACCAAGTGTTGCGGCAGATGAGCGATTACGTGGGATCCCTCGGGCAGTTCCGGGTTCATCTGGAAAACAGCGTGGACACCTTTCTCGATTGCCGGCAGATGATCCAGCTTTCCCGAAGCGTGGATATTTTTGTCAAGCGTCCGAACAAATTTCGCGCGAATATCAACGGCGATCTGGTTGCGCAGGAATTCTACTACGACGGTGCGACCATCACCTTGTCTGGAAAAAGGGTGAATTTTTATGCCACGCTTGACGCTCCGGAAACCCTTGAGGAGGCCATGGATTATGCTATCAATTCTTACGGTCTCATCGCCCCCGGGGTCGATCTCATCGACAAGAATTCCTATGAGGTGCTGACCGCGGAAGTGATATCCGGGTCCTACGTTGGATTGAGCACCATTTTCGGCGTGGAATGCCACCACCTGGCATTCAGGGGAGAAGCGACAGACTGGCAGATCTGGATCGAAAACAGTCAAAAGTCTCTCCCGAAAAAGATCGTCTACACTCGAAAATTGATCGCCGGCGCGCCGCAATTCACGGCGATTCTCTCGGGCTGGGACGAAACGCCCATAAAGGATGATGTATTCACGTTTACAGCACCCGAGAATGCAGAGAAGATCGATTTTCTCCCCCCTGGACAATAAACAAATCCTGCCAAAATACTAAGGAGGTCCCACATGAATCGCTTAGTCCCAGGTTTCCGCACGACGGTTGTATTTTTTGTCTTTCTTATACTGGGGTTCATCCTGGAGGTTCCCCTTCCCGAAATGCCGATCAACATCGCGGTCAAGGATGCCGAGGCGCGCATCGGCCGGCCCGCCACTCCGGGCAGCGTGGCAGGTGTTCGCCGCAGGACCCGCCGCAGAACCGTGGTCGTAACCGCTGCCGTCATCGGCAGCAGGCACTATGCGCTCCCAAGTGGATGTCCGAAGGTCATCCATGGTGGGGTCACCTACTACTCATGCGGCGGCTGCTATTACAAACCCTACTATGAGGGAACCCAGGTGGTCTACGTGGTGGTGGAAGAGCCTGAATAGTGAAGCCAGGGGCACTGCGATCACCAGGACCTCAGATCAAAGCGAGTGTTCAGTTTCTTGATGTTTCTCTTTTCTCTGGCGGAGTCTGGAACCCCTAGACAGGCACCGGTTGTTACTATTCCCGTCGGGTAGCAACGAGACTTGTAAGGCTTGGACAGAGATTTTCTCACCTAAATTTGTTAATAACAGTGTCCGATGGCCATATATGGCTGTGTTGACACTCAGTCAATGACAACTGGAATCTGATCACGCGCACCCTCCTATTCAGGGGACCCAGGGGACCCGCGCCGAAGGCGTGGGAAGTCTGTGCGAAGCACTGAGACAAATTCCGATGAATCAAGCGCCTTGACAAAATGCATTCTCAACTGTACATTTAGGTGTACAAATAAGGAGAGATTGCCATGAAGACCGTCACATTCACCGATTTCCGGAAAGGGGCATCCGGTTTCATCACGGAAGTGGAACACGGGGAGAGGCTCATCCTTTTGCGCCGCGGAAAGCCGGTAGCGGAGATCATCCCGTTCACAGACGATCTCCGCCAAACACCCTCATGGAAGCAACCCGGAACCCTTCTGCAAATTCGCGGAAGCGACCTGTCGTCGGCCATCCTGGAAGAGCGTGAGGCGGGCCATTGAGAGTCACGGTCGATTCGTCCGCATTTGCCAAAAGATACGTCCGGGAACACGGAAGCGACAGACTCGAAAGCCTGCTGCAGCGCACGTCCGACTTATCGCTCTGTGTCATTCTCATACCTGAAATCATTTCCGGGCTGAATCGAAGGCTTCGGGAAAGCACCCTGGGGGTGAGGAATTACCGAAAGGCCAAAGGGCAATTGCTGGATGATGTCCGCGACGCGACGATCCTTCAGATCACGCCTGCAGTCGTCTCCCGATCGGTCAGGCTGCTGGAAAGCAATGCCCTCCGCGCCATGGACGCCCTGCACATCGCATGCGCCCTTGAATGGCGTGCGGATGTGTTCGTCACCTCGGACCTGAGGCAGCTGGCGGCGGCCGGGAAAGCCGGGCTTCACGCCGAATACATCGGGCGTCGAAACGAAATCCCTGAAAGGTGATGGGGGACAGGTTTTTCTCTCGCCAATACGCTAAGATAAAAAATATTAGCCTGGAAGAGCTTGAGGCAGACCACCGAAGGACACGG
The DNA here is from genome assembly GCA_019307165.1 of Deltaproteobacteria bacterium. Taxonomy (GTDB): domain Bacteria; phylum Desulfobacterota; class DSM-4660; order Desulfatiglandales; family Desulfatiglandaceae; genus JAFDKD01. Next base: position 2,619 of record JAFDKD010000222.1, read on the forward strand.
TCGTCATGACGAAATCCAAGAAAAAGCAAAAAAGCAAAAGAAAACCGGCCCCGTTGCCCCCCAAACGACGCCGGCCGATCCTCATTCCGTTGATTGCGGCGGCGGCCGTGGCCGCGGCGCTGCTGTTTTACACTTTTCGTTCCAACGGACCGGAAAAAGAGGCCGTTTCCTCCACTGAACAGGCCAAAAGCCCGGCCCCTGTGATAACGGAGAAAACCGCCGACTTCAGGGAACTGGTAGGCCGCTGGGTCCGGCCGGACGGCGGGTATGTCATTGAAATCCGCTCCATCGGAGCGGGCGGGCACATGGATGCCGGCTATTTCAACCCCCGCCCTATTCACGTGTCCCGGGCCGAGGCGTCGTTGAAAGGGGACATCCCGCAAGTGTTCATCGAACTCCAAGGCAAGGGGTACCCCGGGTCGACCTACACGCTGCTTTACAACAGGGAACAAAAGGTGTTTGTGGGCACATACTACCAGGCGGCCATGGGCAGGAACTTCGAGGTCATATTTGTCAGGCAAGAGTGATTGGAAGCGACATTGTGCCCACCCTTAAATGACACTTGGGCACTGACAAGTTTCCAGATCAGAGCGGAGGGTGGAAGGTTTCTGCTCAGTTGCCCGCTTGGGCGTTGAGTTTTTGGTCAAAGCTGAGCAAGGGTATGCCAAGCATCCTGCTGAGATATAGATAACTGGCATCGTAGGCCGTCATTCGGGTTTCCAGTGCCAGGATGGCGGTTTCCGCATAGTCCACCTCTATCCATTGGATGTCCATTTCCAGAACCATACTCAACGCTTTCAGTATCGCTTCTGCCTGCTCTGGGTGCAGTTCGATTTTCTTAACCGCGACGCTGGCCAGTTCGTACCCCAACAGGGTGGGGGCAATCAGGTCGTGCCCTTTGAGAAGCATTTCAGCTTCAGAGGACCTCGGTTCCCCAAATGCGAGCGCGGCCAGCACAGAGGTATCCACCACCCTACTTGCCATTTCTCAACTCCCTGACCAGTGAAGTCGCCTCATCCGGTGTCTTCAAACCAAGCAGGCTAATCCTCTTCCTCAGTTCAGAGGCAGACGGATAGCCGGGGCGCACAGCCTGCTCCAATATCGAAAGAAGCTCGCCCTGCAGGGACCTGTGCTTGCGCGAAGCCCTCATTTTGAGTCTGGCCACAATCTCATCCGGGACATTTTTAACAGAAAGACTAACAGGCATCTTGGCCACCTCCGTGGTTCTAATATGACACCATTTTAACACCATTCACTTATTGGGTCAAGATATCCGATTTCGGTTCAAATTTTGTCAAATATGGACATGCGCCCGTATCAATTCTATCGACCCTGGGGAAAATATGCGCATGGACTACCGTTCGATTGCCGCCTGGTTAAAATACTGATATATAGATTGGGTGGTGCCTCAATCACCCGCTTGCCCTTGGACACATGATAAACGTTAAATTCAACCGAGGATTTCTCACAACGGTATTATTCGCCTGCCTGGCGCTGTCGTTCGTGCTCACGGCCGGTACATGGGCGGCCGCCGAGGACCCGGAGGTGGATGAGCTGGGGGAAGGCCGCAAATGGATTCCCGAAATTTCCTTTCCCCCTTCCGATCCCGACCAGAAAGCAGGGTACATTTTTCTCTGGGACAGGGACATTTATTATAGATCCAAGCACACCGACATCTATCTTTCATGGAAGCGGGGCGCCGAACTCACCATTGACAAGAGCGATTTTTACCTCCGTGTGGGCATGCGGGCCTATGTGGACTTTGTTCGGTATTTTGAAGACAAGAACGATCTCGGCGGCAACGATGCGGGCCTGCGGACCTTCATGGTTGAGATGAACGGCCGCCTGAAATCAAACTGGCTCTACCGCATCAGCTGGGGCGGGTTTGCCAGCGGCGGCCGTTTCGACGGCGGGGGGGCATATATTGACGACCTGTACGTGGCATACACGGGGTTTGAAAAAGTTGCCCTGGTGGGCGGGCAGCAAAGAGAGCCCTTCAGCCTCGAGGAAATGACGAGTTCCCTGGCCACAACGTTCATGGAACGGGCGCTCCCCAACGCCCTGGTCACGGGCACCAATTTAGGTCTGAGTTTCAGCATGTACAGGAAATGGTGGGGACTCAGCGCGGGTCTGTTCGCCGAAGATCTGGCCAACTCAAATGACCTGAGCAGTCAAGGTTACGGTATTACCGGGCACGTTCATTTCAACCCGCAAAGCCGCAAGGGCAGGGTCTGGCACGTGGGAGGTTCACTCTCCCTGCGGGATATCAGCGACACCGAATTTTATTTCCAGCGGCGCCCGGAATCGGGCCTCACGGACGTGCGCTACGTGGATACGGGCGGTATTTCCCACAGCAAATCCGCGGCTCGCGTCTCTGGGGAAATGGCCGTGGTGGAAGGACCGTTTTCATTCCAGGGCGAGTACATCGGAGCATACCTCGATCGCAAATCCGGCTTTGGAAATCTGATGTTTCACGGATTGTACGCCTTTGCCAGCTGGTTCCCCACCGGCGAATCGCGCCGATATTATCCAAAGGAGGGCATTTTCGGATACCCGGAGATCAAGGGAAAGTACGGCGCCCTGGAACTGGCTGCCCGCTACAGCTATCTGGATCTGACCGACGGCCCGATCACCGGCGGCAGGGAGCACAACATCACGTTCGGCGTCAACTGGTACCTGACCCCCAAGATCCGGCTGATGGCCAACTACATAATGGTCTTCTGCGACAGGAATGCGGACGCGGACGGGACCCTGGAAGGCGGGGACGAGCCGCATATATTTCAAATGCGGTTTCAGTTCAGGATATAGGGGAAGGGCTCACCCGGCGTCGTCCCGCGCAGAAAGCGGGACTATGCCGCGGCATGGGGCAAAAGGCACAGGGCGAAGGGCACAGGGCGAAGGGCCGAAATGGAACATTTTGTTCCATTTGATCGAATTAGAAATCATGATAAATATTTTTCACTAAAGGGCTGTTGCCCAAATCGGTGTAATACAATGAATATCATCAGGATTCTGGTCGTTGCGGTTTTCATGCTGCCGGCGTATCTTTGCGAAGTCCCGTCAGCTTATGCCCAGGCCGCCGCCCTTAAAAAGGCGAGTGAAACGCTCGAAGAAAAGAGCGGTCAAACAACTCCCGAGCCGAGCAAAACCCCGCCCACGGGCCCCATCGACGAGTACAACCGGGGGACCCCCCGCAGCGCTGTTGAGGGGTTTGTTATTGCAGCGGACAAGGGGGATTTCGATCTGGCCGTCAAGTATCT